>JAQTRJ010000062.1:0-5417 GCA_028711875.1 bacterium
CGCATTCGAGCACGGCCAACTCACGAGGATGACCGCGACGACAATGTTGAACACACGGACGAGCATGACAAATCCCTCACGAGTCACGTTTTGTTCGCTGCGTGTTTCAGGATGCAAGTGCAACTCACACTCCACCTTGCAAAGGGGTTTTTGCTCGCAGCGAATTTTTTACCAAACAAACGATGCGACGGAGGGATTTTCCGCCGTGTCAACGATCATGGAAATGTCCGATTTACCTTAGTTCCAATAAAAATAACAAAAAGCACTCGGAGAGTCAAGCCTTTTCCGGGGGATTTGCACGGGAGGGCGACTCGGCTATTTTCTTTAATTCAAATAGCTTATCGAGTGCCTGCCGGGGACTAAGCTGTTCTGGATTCAAGCTGAGGAGGGCATCCACGACGGCTTGAGTTCTGGATTCAAATAGAGTTAGCTGGATGGTGGGGGTGGGTGATGCGGGAAGACTCGGGGGTTTTCGGGCGTTCGAATCGGTGTTCCACGTGGGGAGCAGTTCGCGCGCCCGCTCGACAATGGCGGTCGGCAATCCGGCCAGCCGCGCGACTTCCACTCCGTACGAACGATCAGTTTCGCCGGGCGAAATACGATGCTGAAACACGATGCGGTCGCCCCACTCTTCCACCTCGACGCGGAAGTTGCGGATGCGGGGATAGTGCGCAGCCATCAGGTTCAGCTCGTGGTAGTGAGTGGCAAACAGCGTCATGGCGGCCACGGCGGGAGTCTCGTGCAGATGCTCGGTGATCGCCCAGGCCAGCGACAAGCCGTCGTAGGTGGAGGTGCCGCGACCGACCTCGTCGAGAATGACCAGCGAATGCGGCGTGGCATTGCGCAGAATGTTGGAAACTTCGGTCATCTCGACCAGAAAGGTGGATTCGCCCGCCGCCAGATTGTCGCCCGCGCCGATGCGGGTGAAGATGCGATCCAGGACTCCGATCGCACATGATTGGGCGGGCACGAACGAGCCGACGTGAGCAAGAATGGAAATCAACGCGGCCTGCCGCAAATAGGTGGATTTTCCCGCCATGTTGGGGCCGGTGAGAATCATGATCTGGAAATCGCCGCCGACAGCGAGGTCGTTGGGAACGAAACTCGTTCCGGCGGGCAGCAGCGCTTCCACGACCGGATGACGGCCGTCGCGGATCTCGATCCGGCGCTCCAGCACGATCTGCGGCCGCGCGAAGTTGTGCTCGCGAGCGACGCGCGCCAGACTGAGCGTGGCGTCGAGTTCGGCCAGCGCGCGGGCAATGCGCGTGATCGTTTCCGCACGGCTGACGATTTCGTCGCGCACGCGCTCCCAGATTTCCGTTTCCAGTCGCGAAATTTTTTCTTCGGCGGTGAGAATTTTCTCTTCCCACGATTTCAGTTCGGGAGTGACGAAGCGTTCGGCGCCGGTCAGGGTCTGTTTGCGGATGTAATCGGCGGGGATTTTTTCCTTGTGGGCGTGCGTGACCTCGATATAGTAGCCAAAGACCTTGTTGTATCCGATCTTTAAAGACGAAATGCCGGTGCGGGCGCGTTCGGTCTGCTGATGTTCGAGAATCCAGCGTCCGGCATTGGATTTCACTCCGCGCAGTTCGTCAAGTTCGGGTGAGAATCCATCGCGGACGGTACGGCCGTCACCGGCGGCGAGGGGCGGATCGTCCACCAGCACGCGGCGCAGAAAGTCCGTGAGGTCGCGCTCCGGCTCAAGCTGTTTGGTCAAGTCGCTTAGCGGCGACTCACCGCGCTCCTGAAGAAGTTTGTGCAGCGCGGGAAGTTTTTCGAGTACGGCGCGCAGGAGCGCGGCATCTTTCGGCGAGGCGCGGTGCGTTGAAAGCCGCGACAGCACGCGCTGCACGTCGCCGGTACCGGTCAGCCAGTCGGCGAGCGTGGAGGCGAGCGCGGGGGTATCGAATAAATTAGCCACGCGTTCCTGCCGCCCGAGAATCTCCGCGCGCGACGCGAGCGGCGCGAGCAGCCAGCGGCGCAGCCATCTCGCGCCGGGCGCGGTGCGGCAGCGGTTGACGATCGAGAACAGCGTCGTGCGCGAGTCGCCCGAGAGAGACTCCACGAGTTCCAGATTGCGCTGTGTGGCCGCGTCGAGCACGAGTTCCTTGGCCGTGCTGAACACCTGCAAATCGGGCAGCACCGGCGGCTTGTCCACCAGATTCGAGCGCAGGTAATGGACCAATGCGCCCGCCGTTCGCACCGCCAGATCGAGACCGGAGAGACCGAAGCCGCGCAGCGTAGCTACCCCGAAGTGCTCGCCGAGCGTGCGGCTCGACGACTCCAGCGAGAACGGCCACTGCGGCAGCGCGGTGACGGCGGCGGACAGCGAATTCGTCAGCTTTTCGACGTCGCGCTTCTGATCGGTCGTGCAGAGCAGCTCGGAGGGATCGAGAGTTTTCAGGCGGGAGCGAAGTTCGGCGACGGGCAGCATGCCGGTGAAAAATTCGCCGGTGGTGACGTCGGCATAAGCGAGTCCCGCCGAGTCGTCGCTGAGAAACACGGCAGCCAGATAGTTGTTGCGCGATTCGTCGAGCGCGCTCGCGGAGAAGGTGGTTCCGGCGGAGACCAGTTCGGTGACGGCGCGCTTGACCAAACCTTGGGCCGTTTTCGGGTCCTCCACCTGCTCACACACGGCCACTCGGTAGCCGGCGCGCGTCATCTTGGCCAGATAATTTTCCACTTGATGGTGGGGGAATCCGGCCAGCGGGACGTCGCCGCCGTCCTTGCCGTGATTGCGTTTCGTGAGCGTCAGTCCGAGCACATCGGCAGCCAGTCGCGCGTCGTCGTAGAACATTTCGAAGAAATCACCCATGCGGAAAAACAGCACGGCCCCCGGATAGCGCGCCTTGATCTCGTGGTACTGTTTCAGCATGGGAGTGGACACGTCGGACTTCCTTGGGAATCTCGCTCGGAACGTTGGAAACGCCGCCTCAGGGGAGACGGCGTCCGTGACCCGGAAATGACAGCGAACGACTACTCCGAAACCAGAGCAGTGGGCAGACCGAACTCGTCTTTTAGGCGCGCCTTCACCGGCTCAGTGGCGTTGCGGTCGGGATAACCGCCGACCCGAACCTGCAGCAGCTTGCTGTTGGGATTCTCGCGCAGAACCAGTTTGACGGGGAAACCCGCCTGCTGCAGCTCTTTAGCGAGGCGATGCGCGTTGTCAAAATTCCCGAACGCGCCCACTTGAATATACCAGTGTCCGTTGGACGCGTGGGATTCGGGAGTTGTCGGCGATTTCGCCGTCTCCGGTTCCGCAGCAACCGGAATCAGAGCCTGCGTTTCGACGGCCTGAGGAATTTCTTCCGCCGGAGGAGTCGCTTCCGCCGGAGGATTCTGTTTCGTTGGGGGAATCTCGTCCGTCGGAGGAGTCTCCGCCGCCGGGCGAGTCTCGGATTCCGCGATCTCTTTCTCCTCCGCGGGCTGAGGAACGTTCTCGATTTTTTCCGCCACGACCGATTCCGTCACCGGTGCACTGGGCGGCGATCCACGCTCCGCTTCCGGCGCAGCCGGCATGAGTTTCGGTAGAGACGGAGCTGCGCTGGCGGCGGACTCGGATTGCGGAGTGGCCGCAATGTCATCGCCGATCGCCGGGGCGATCTCCGGAGGCTTCGCGAGGTTCGCCGTGACGGAGGGCGCAGGCTCATCCTCGGCAGCCGACGCCGTCGTTTCAGCCGCCATCGGAGTCTTTTCGAAAACCGGCTCGATGGATTCCGCCACCGGCTCCGCGGCCGTCTTCTCTGGAACCAGCGGAGCAGGCGACTCGGGAGACATCGCCGGCGCGGGCGCGCGCAGTTCGAGCGGACGCGCGGCGCTCGGCGCGTCCTGCCATTCGGCGATGGGCAGCAGAGCGAATCCCATCGCCTGGGCTTGATCCATCCGCGCCCGCGCCACGCTGTCGCAATCGGATTTGGGATAGCGGATGGCCACCACCTGATAGAGCGAGCAGGCGCGCGCGGCCTCGGATTCGGTCAGCGCGTAGTACATGATCCGGTAACGCGGGCTGACCTTGGAATTGTTCAGAATGGTCTGCGCTTCCTTGAACCGTCCTTCAATCATGAGATCGAGGGGCGTCTTGCTCTTGGCGCGTTCGGCGTGGGCCGTTGCGACGAGGAACAAACAGACCAGAAGAGCGGCGATTCTACGCATGGAAGGTATCCAGCTTATTGCAGCGGGGACAGAGCCAGAGCGGCTCGCGGGCGACGTGCCCGCAGTTCGAACACGTGAACTCATACTCCTCTTTCATCACACGCGACAGGAGCTCGCGGGCCAGTTCGAGCACTCGCTCCACGTCGTGCACATCCCCATAGAGCTGGAGGAGCAGACGGCGCAGCCAGAGACTGTCCGGATTGTGATGGATGCCGTCGAGCAGCACCGCCACGGCGTCGCCGCGGTCGCCGCGCTTTTCGAGGAAGCGGGCCAGAGCGGCGTAGGCGTGCACGTTCTGCGGGTAGTTGCGAATCAGCGCGCGATAGATTTGCTCGATCTCGGCGAAACGCCCGAGATCGAACAAATTCGATTCCAAACGCTGGAACAGCAGGTGCGCGCTGGCCGGATACACGGTCAGCAGCCGACGCCAGATGCGAACGGCGTCTTCGGTTCGACCTTCACGGATGTAGGAATCGCCCCAGTACATATAGGGTGCAAGCATCGTGGCGTCGTGCTTGATGGCTTCGCGGAATTGAATGCGGCCGTCGCGTTCCTTTTTGTTGGCGACCAGCCGCAGTCCCGCCTGCACCTTCAGCAGCCCCAGAGAGCGCGGCGCGACAGATCCGCCCACGGCGACGAGTTTCTGCGCGGCTTCGTAAGCGTGCTCCCAGTCCTGCTGTCCAATGAGCAGTTCGGTTTTTTTCTCGAGCGCCCAGCGATCCTTTTTGGCAAACGAGAGCACCCGTTCGATAGCCTCGAGAGCCGCCGGAACATCCGCACTCTTCAGATAATTCTCGGCCAGTTGGCGGTAGACGGCGATTTTCTGGGGGAGCGTAAAGTCCGAACGGAAGGTCAGCGACTTGTAAATCTTGATCGCGCGCGGCACGTCGCCGATTTCCGAGAACAGCACGCCGAGACGCAGATAGGCATCCACGTTGGAGGAATCCGCCGATACGACTTCACGCAGCTTTTGGATCGCCTTCAGACGATCGCCGTCGAGCGCGGCGCGCAGCCCCTCCGCATAGGGACTGACGGGCGTGGTGCGCACGCGATCGCGTCGCTGCAGGTAATAGTAGGCGGCGCCGGCACCGGCTACGATGACGGCGAGCAGAAGGAGCAGCTCGGCAAGGCTCACGATTCGTCCTCCGTCTGAGACTCGGTCGCCGGAAGATCGCCTTCCAGCGCGAAATTACGCAGGCGGTCGAGTTCGATTTGCATTTCACGATTCTTGCGGCGCTGGGCTGACAGCTGGGAACGCAGCCGAA
>JAQTRJ010000062.1:5427-9161 GCA_028711875.1 bacterium
AAGCTGATTGGTTAGCGCGACGACCAGGCAGAGAAGGTAACCGATCACGCCCGCGATAAAAATCGCGTAGGAGAGCGGCACTTTCTCCCACGACCAGCCGAACAATCGCACGTCCACGATCTGACCGGAATTCTGCGAGAGAAAACCAACCAGAAAGAAGATGACGATGATGGCGAACAGCCAACGGAGAATCCACATGGGCGATCCTGTATGTAAAACAGAATGAACGAGAGAAAGTCCCCCTCATGCCTCCCTAAAGCGAGGGGAAATCTAAAGACGTTCGGCGCGAAAGGTGAAGCCGACGAGTTCAGTGAGCCGCACGGGCAGCAGATCGCCGATGCGCTCCCCGTTTTTCGAAATTACCGCCGGGCGATAGTCGGGAGTCCGGCCCGTCCACATGCCGGCGTCCTTCGGGGCTTCGTGCTCGATGAGAATCTCCGTTTGTCGGCCGACCTGCGCGAGATTGCGGCGGCGGGAAATCTCCTGTTGAATCGCGATCAGCCGTTCGAGCCGCTCGACTTTCGCCGCTTCGGGAACGTCGTCTTCGAGCCGCTCGGCCTTCGTTCCGGGACGAACGGAATACTTGAAGGTGAAGGCCGTGTCGTATTCCACCTCGCGAACCACGTCGAGCGTTTGCCGGAAATCCTCTTCAGTTTCGCTTGGGAATCCCACGATGATGTCCGTCGAGAGCGCGATCTGCGGCAGGCGCACGCGCGCCGCTTCGACAAGTTTCAGATATTGCGCGCGGGTGTAGGGACGGTTCATGAGCTCGAGAACGCGGTCGCTGCCCGCTTGAATCGGCAGGTGAAGATACGGACAGATTTTCGGATTGCCGGCCATCACGTCGAGCAAGCGCTCGGAGATATCCGAGGGATGCGAGGTCATGTAGCGAACGCGGGCGAGTCCATCGATCCCAGCAACTTCCGAGAGACAATCGGCAAACGTGCGGCCTTCCCAGCGATAGGAATCCACGTTCTGACCGAGCAGCATGACGTCGCGCACGCCCTGCGACACCAGCGCTTCCACTTCGCGGAGAATCGAAGGCAAGGGCCGCGAGCGCTCGCGGCCACGCGTGCGGGGGACGATGCAGAACGAACAAAATTTATCGCAGCCGCGCATGACGGTCACGAACGCCGTCACACCGCCGCGATGGCGGGGAACGATGTCGTCGTAAAGCTCCTCGCGCAGCAGAACCGTTTCCAGCAGGCCGGGCGAGCCGGGCGGAGAAATCATCCGCTCTTCGAGCAGCGCGGGCAGTTTGCGATAGGCATCCGGCCCGACCACCAAATCCACGAACGGCATGGCGTCGAGAATTTCGCGCTTGCGCGCCTGCGCCACGCAGCCGAGAATGCCGATGACGGCGTGCGGCTTGGTCTTCTTCAGCCGCGAAAGATCGGCGAGCTGACCGAGCGCGCGCGTTTCGGCGTGTTCGCGCACGGCACAGGTGTTAATCAGCGCGACGTCGGCTTCGTCCAGCGAATCGGCGAAACGATAGCCCGCGTCCGCAAGCAGCGACTCGATGGTCTGCGAGTCCGAGACGTTCATCTGACAGCCGTAGGTGCGGATGTAGACGGACGGGCCGGAGTCGCCGCGCGCGTCGGGTTTCTCGTTCAGGTCGGATTGTATGGGTACGAAGTCGGACATTTTATTTCAGGAGCCATTGCCGGTCTGGAGACCGACAACGGCGAAAGACGGTCGGAGACCGACGCTAGTTAGGGGCGAATCCATTCGCTGCGTTCGGGACAAGCCTGAGGTTCGCCGCCACGGCGTGTGTCGTGCGGGGCATTCGCCGCCGCGGTCAGATCGTGCGGAGCGCGGCGGAGATTTCCTTTACGGCCTCCGTGCGCGCGACCTGTTTCTGCTCGGTGGTGCGCATGTTCTTGACGGCGATTTCGCCGCGCGCGCGCTCCTCAGTCCCCGCAACAATTACGAAGGGAATCTGTTGTTTATCCGCGTAGGCAAACTGCTTTTTCAGTTTGTCGTCGTCGTACCAGACTTCCACGCGCACGCCGGCTTTGCGCAGATCGGCGGCGAGTTCCAACACGAAGGCCACTCCGTCGGCATCGAAGCGCGCGATCAGCACCTGCGTGGTTGAAGCGAGCGCTTGAAACTTTCCGATCTCGGTCAGAGCGGTTTGAATGCGATCAAGACCGATGGTTGTGCCGGTCGCGGGAACGGATTGTTTCGAGAACGTCGAGACCAAGCCGTCGTATCTTCCGCCGCCCGAGAGCGAACCGATGTGCGGATAATCGGGCAGAACCGTTTCGAAGATCGGTCCGGTGTAGTAGTCGAGACCGCGGGCGAGATGCGCGTCGAAACTCAACGCCTCAACCGATACGCCTAACCCACGGGCAGCGGCAAACACCATTTCGATTTCTGATAATCCTTCCACCGCCACTGGATTCTGTGCGACAATCCTGAGCACGGAAGTGAAATCGGGATGTGTACCTCCGGACGCTGCCACGAGGGTGACGATCTCGCGCGCCCGGTTCGCAGGAATTCCGCTTTCATTGAATTCCTTCTCCACTCCCTCCCAGCCGATCTTATCGAGCTTATCCAGACAACGGCAAAACGAGTGAAAATGCGCGGCGTCACCCGTGATAAATTCCGAAAGCCCGGCGAGAAACTTTCTTGACGAGAGTCGAATACGGAACTTCTCGAATCCGAGATCGCGCAGCACTTCGTAGGTGAGTGCAATGATCTCCGCATCGGCGAGCAGCGACTCCGTTCCCACGATGTCGGCGTCGCACTGGACGAACTCGCGGAACCGTCCCTGCCGCGGCTGCGGACGGTCAGCCCGCCACACCGGCTGAATCTGATAGCGCTTGAACGGCCGCGGAAGTTCGGGATATTGCGCCACGACGCGCGCCAGCGGAACGGTCAAATCGTAGCGGAGCGCGATGGCCGATTCGGCGGTCTCCTCCTCCCCGCCCCGCGCGCGCTTGATCTCATAGAGGAGCTTGTCGTTCTCCTCGGATTTTCCGGTGAGAATCTCGAGATATTCGATAGCCGGCGTTTCCAGCGGCTGAAATCCGTAGCGGCGGTACGCCTCCTCGATGGTCTCGAGAATCCGCCGCCGGGCCAGAAGTTCACCGGGCAGAAAATCGCGGGTACCGCGAAAGGTGCGGGGAGTAATGATCGGCAAAGTATATAATAATTAATTTGTTACAAAACGAGAACGAGGCGAGTCGGGGTGGACATTAGCCGCCACGCATGAATCGGGCAATTGCCAATGACCCAACTATGTATCATGCGAAATATGATCAGAAAAATCAAGGGATCAGACGAAAACGGGTCGGCTGCAAGCAGCCGACACCGCGGCGGGATTGGGGCCGGTCGTGGGCGTCGGACATTCGTTCCTGCTCTTCGAAACTGCAAGCAGCCGACACCGCGGCGGGATTGTGGCCGGGTAAGAACGCCCGGCTCGGCGAAGATCGGGAAGCGGACGCCCGGCTTGGCGCGCTTTTCAGGATAGCTTTTCTTCGGAAGGAACCAGCAGCCAGTACTTGCGGCCTTTCTTGTTCCCGGTGGCGGAGAGCACGCCGAGGGACGCCAGCGCCGTGAGGCGAATGCGGGCCGATGCCTCGGAATAGCCGAACTCGCGAACGACGTCGCCGGTGGAAATCGGCTCTTCGGTGTGCCGTCCGAGAAAATCGGTCCAGCGATCGCGCTCGGGAAACAAAACAGGACGCGCCTCCTGCAGCCGCTCGGTGAGCCACGCATGAAGCCGGGAC
>JAQTRJ010000063.1 GCA_028711875.1 bacterium
ATCGCTTCGCTTCGCTTACCCTGTTCACCCAGCGAACGCGCGTGAAACAGAATCGCCTCAGGCACATGGACGCTCTTGGGAAAGATCGTCACCAACTCGGTAAACTTGCGATCGGCTCGATCGAGTTCTCCCAGGCGGTAGTAGGAGACTCCCATTAAGTAGAGAGCATCATCCACCCATCGGCTTTTCGGATAGAATTCCAGCAGCTTCGAGCAGGTCTCGATCACCTTGCGGTATTTTTCGGGAGAACGCACGTCGCGCTGTACGCCCGCTCCCGCGGGAGGAGACGGCGTCGTTTGCGGCTGAACGGGAGTTTGGGTCTGAGCCGGAGTGGGACGGCTTCGATTGTCGTTCTCCGCCTCCGAAAACTTCCGTTTCGCGTTGTAGTAGGTATTGAAGTAGGCGCAGCCGGAAATCAGGATCGCGGCTCCAGCGGCTACAACGAGAAGAGAAATGATACGACTTCGGTTCATGAACATGATCTGGCGGCGGTTAGTGTGAATGTCCCGATTCGAAAACCTCAAGCAATTTCGGCAGTGCAGTTCCCGCCAATTCTCTCAAGTGATGCGTGACGCTCCCGGACAAAGGAGTCTCTTCGGTGTTGATCTCAATAACCGGCACTCCCCGCTCCAAAGCAAGCTCGGGAAGCGAGGCTGCTGGATAGACCACAGCGGACGTTCCGACGCTCAGAAAGAGATCACAGGTTTGAGCGGCACGGTAAGCAGCCTCGAACACGCCCTCAGGCAACATTTCCCCAAACCAGACAACTCCTGGCCGGAGCATGCCTCCGCAACTGCACGTAGGGACGGATCCAGCGAAAGAGATGTCGTCCATCGAGGATTCAAAGCCGCATGAGTTACATCTGTTAATTCTTATATTACCATGTAATTCAATGATTTTACGACTTCCGGCTTCACGGTGCAGACCATCCACATTTTGGGTCACTAATACGAAATGATGGGCTAACGCCTCCCAGTGGGCAAGGGCAAGATGACCGGCATTGGGCTTCACTTTTGTAAGAATATCACGGCGATACTGGTACCATTCCCAAACAAGTCGTGGATTTGCCATGAATGCATCCATGTTGGCAAGCTCTTGTGGCTTGAACTTCGACCAAAGCCCTTCCTTTCCCCGAAATGTGGCAACTCCGGATTCCGCGGAAATCCCGGCCCCCGTCAGCACACATATATGTGAAGCATTTTTAATGTCTTGGATAAGGGAATTCGAGAGTTCCACGAGCGCTTAGCCCCTTGACATTGGATATCCCATTGAGTATATTAGGCTACTTAAAAAGCTGGGATAGTTATAAGTTTTCTCCAGCTATTGCCGATTCTTTTCACCACCGGAAAGCCGGGAAAGATGCCTCAACATAAGTCCTGCGAAAAGAGAATGAAGACCGCCGCGGCAGCCCGACTGCGCAATCGGCGGGATCGTGCGCGTTGCCGTGCGGCCGAGAAACAAGCACAGACATCACAGAATCCAGAATCCGCCCGAGCCGATCTGAATGCAGCCTTTGCCTTAATTGACCGCATGGTGGCCAAAGGAATCTATCATCAGAATTCAGCGGCGCGGCGCAAGTCCGCGCTTGCGCGTCGTATCGCCAAGCTGCAAGCGTAGCTGACGTTTTTCGATAATTTCCCCCGCCGAGCCGGTGTTACTCTGGCGCTCCTCCCCCTCCAGCCAGAGTCGGAACACCGGCTCTTCTTTTTTAGCGCGGCCGTTCGTAATTCGGGGCTTCGTGAGTGATAATCACGTCGTGCGGATGACTTTCGCGATATCCGGCCGTTGAGACCTGAACTAAACGCCCCCGCGATTGCAGGTCTCCGATGGTCGGGGTTCCGCAATAGCCCATGGCCGCCCGCAAGCCGCCCATCAATTGGAATACTGTGTCGGCGAGTCGGCCTTTGTAAGGCACACGCCCTTCAATTCCCTCCGGTACGAACTTCCCGCTGGGCTCAGCAGCCGATTGGAAATAGCGATCGGCGCTCCCCTGCCGCATGGCTCCCACGGATCCCATTCCCCGAAACTGCTTGTAGCTCCGCCCTTCCAAGAGAATCATTTCGCCTGGACTCTCCTCTGTTCCTGCGAACAGACTGCCCACCATTACCGAATCCGCACCTGCGGCAATCGCCTTCGCGACATCGCCCGAATAACGAATGCCGCCGTCTGCAATCACGGGAATTCCGTGTTTGCGAGCCGCGCGCGTGGTGTGCAGAATGGCCGTGACCTGCGGCATTCCCACACCCGCCACCACGCGGGTTGTGCAAATCGAACCGGGACCTACCCCGACCTTTACGGCATCGGCGCCGGCGTCAATGAGCATTTGAACTCCCGCATCAGTGACCACGTTTCCCGCCACCAAGTCCACGTCGGTGAATTCACGTCGAAGCGTCGCCACCATTCGAATGACGCCCACCGAATGACCGTGGGCCGTGTCCACCACGAGCGCATCCACTCCCGCCTCCACTAACGCGCGGGCACGATCCACGGTATCCTCGCGAATTCCCACCGCCGCCGCCACCCGCAAACGTCCTTCAGCGTCCTTGCATGCGTTCGGGAACAGCGACTT
The DNA here is from genome assembly GCA_028711875.1 of bacterium. Classification (GTDB taxonomy): domain Bacteria; phylum Electryoneota; class RPQS01; order RPQS01; family RPQS01; genus JAHJDG01. The sequence goes on from JAQTRJ010000063.1 coordinate 2,570, forward strand.
CTTCAGTATATCCTTCGCCGTGACTAATCCGGCCAACCGACCCTGAGTGTCCAGCAGCAACAGTTTTTCAATTCTGTGTTTCTGGAGAATCTTTTTCGCGGTATCCAGATCCGTGCCCAGTGGTGCGGTGATGAGCCGCTCTCGAGGAGTCATGATGTCGCGTAAACGGCGCGAATAGTCTTCCTCGAATCGCAAATCCCTGTCTGTCACGATGCCGGCTAATTCGCCCTCGCTGACGATGGGAATCCCGCTGATTCCCTTATCGTGCATCAGATGATGAGCGTCCTGGACTCGGGCCTCCGGCGGCAGCGTATGCGGCTTGAGGATCGTGGCGGATTCACTTCGCTTCACGCGCGTGACCTCGGCCGCCTGTGCTTCGGCGGTCATGTTCTTGTGAACGACTCCGATCCCGCCTTCGCGGGCCAGAGCAATGCACAGCGCGGCTTCGCTGACCGTATCCATCGCGGCGGACACCAACGGGATATTCAGCGGAATTCGCCTGCTGAAACGCGTTTGAAGATCGGCCTCGGAGGGAATGACGTCGGAATAAGCCGGCAGGAGCAGCACATCGTCGAAAGTGATTGCTGCGAACTCGATCTTAGATGCATCCACGTCGGATTCCTCGAAAAGTCGGTTTCAGTGTCCAGACAGGAACACGCTATGATAGTAATCCAAATAGGTGATGGTACCGAGTTGATTCTCGAGAACTGCCAGCAGCGCAATGAATAGCAGAGCCATCGTCCCGAAGAGGATCAGATAGACCTTGAACCGAGTGGTCGCGAAACCGGTCCATAGCGCGTTCATGAAGCGAACGCCCACCCATAAAATTCCTGCGATGAGCAAAGCAACGGCCGCGCGGGAAACTGTGGGAATCTGCAGCGCCCGATAGAACACCACGGCTACCGGCAGAAGAAACAGCAAGGCCGCAAGTGACCAGATGACGTAGTTCCAGGCCTGTCGAATGTCCACTCGGTTGCCGAATAGCGCCGACACCAGCCGGATCAAGACCACCTTGAGCAGAATCAGCGCCGCCATGAGCGCGGTGGAATACCCGAGCAGTCGGACGGGATCCCAAATCAAATGGATGATCCACGTCTTGACCTCGCGAAACGGCACGAAATGGGCAAGATAATAGTCCAGCGCCGGATTTCCACGCAGGCTGTACAATACCGAGCCCAGCAACAGGCCGAGCACGACCGACTCGAGCAGCCAAAGGAAAAACGGTTGGGAGGTATGCAAAAATCGCCGATTGCGGAGATCACTGCTGAAGCCGTGTGGGTGCAGAAACGTTCGCTTAAGGTTCTGCCGGAAGACGTTATTACGGCGCAATTCAATCGAAAGAACGAACAGAGCCGCCAAGCCCATGATCGGAAATGCCAGCGGCGGTGCGGCTGATGAGCGAATCGGGACGGGCAGAGAAACCTGTCCAGTCTGTACCAGATCCCTTAGTTTCGCGTACACCAGTCGTTCATGACGATTCCAGTCCATCAGACCAAAGGCATACAGGCTTGGATCGTCCGCTGTCGGTTGTGTCACAAGCGGACTGCATCCGTAGTAATCGAACAGCGCGTGAATCAGAAAGCCGTCCGCATCAGGATATCCCTCAATAGCACGCAGGCTGCGGATTAGAAATTCGGTCTGATTCACCAGACCGGACGAAGCGGGATCGCCGTCACACGGAAGAAGCGCGGACTGTTGCACTCCGGAAAAAATCACCGGTACGTGATTCCACACCGGATTCGACGGCGCCGGTTCAGAATCCCATGTCTGCAAAACGAAATCGGCAGATCCCGCCGCAACGGACGCATCATGGGTTTCCACGTAGCAGGGGTGATCGTCACTCTGTTTCACAACCTCACGGATCCATTGGCTGAACTCGCGAGTGGAACCCTCATTCCAATCTAACTGCGATCCCACTCCCCAAGCAAGCAGCGACGGATGGTCGCGAAGCGTCTCGATCTCATGAATCACAGCTTGACTCACCAACGCGCGATATTCCGCACTTTCGAGTACCGGTGACGGAATCATGCCGATGGCAGTTTCCGCGAGCACCAGCAATCCCAGTGTGTCCGCCGCCTCCAATAGGCCGGGCGGTGGTGGATCGAAGGGAACGCGAACAACGTTCATCCCCAAATCGCGGATCATGGTCAGGTCTTGCCGCAGTCTCTCCGAGGACACGGCCCGCCGACCGAGAGGATGATCTGGGACATAGTCCATTCCGCGGATCCCCAGCGGGGTGCCATTAAGATAGAGCTTATCGTCGCGAATCTCCACGGTCTTGAAACCGACGATGCGGGAGAATTGGTGAAGTGTGTCGGCCCCAACCATGAGGGTGGCCGTCAGACGATAGCAGTAGGGCCGCGCAGGAGACCACGGAACCGCCCGGATGGCAGGCAAGGACACCACAGCTCGATAATCATTCTCGCGACCGTGCTTCAGCACATCGCTTTGACCTGATGCGATGATTTGATCCGACGAATCATGCAACGCGGCCAGAATGAGGACACTCGGCTGACCGCCTGTGTTGTCAGCAGGCACGTTGATCGGTCCGTACTGCGCGACTCGCACCAGCACAACCGGCTTTTCACTCGTCGAATCCATCGCGAGCGATGAAGCAAGCCGGGCGTCTTCAATAGACCAAGACGGCACTCCGCGAAGATACACGCCGCCAAAGCACCCAACATAGTCCCGGGCTTGCGGGATCTGTCGTCGGACGGGGAAAGTGGTTCGCGGTGTGAGCCGACCGCCGATTCGCAATTCGATCTCGTTCGCTGCTCCGAAACGCAACTGATCCGGGGCGAGGTCGCAGACGAATCCCAGATGGAAGCCCGTGAGCGACGCCGTAAGCCGCCCGTTGATTCGGACATCGCAAGTGTAGCTGATCTCGGGCAGGTGTAGCTGAAAATGAAGCGACTTCAGCGAATCGGCTAAGTTGAAGGTTCGGCGGAAAATCAACGGCTTCTTCTCATGTTCGAAGCATCCAGGAAGGAATGCCGATTGCGGAGCGGCGCGATCTCCGGCTCGCATTTCCCACCCGCCCTGCAAATTCACGACAACCTGATGGCTCTCCGCTTGCAGAGCGGGCGTCGGCGGCTGGGCAACTTCCCGCTGCTCATAGTACACCAAACCCTCGGCTGGGCACACCAGTGCTGCCAGCACGAGGGTCAGAGCAAGAAGACTCGTCCGTTTAGTGGACATGAGAAGATTCATGTTGTGCGCGAAGGCTCATCAGCCGGCGAGTTCGTGATTCTTCATCACAATCGCCAGACAAAGCCTTGCACTGGTCACCAGGTCTTTAACGTACAGATGCTCCGAAGTCGTGTGTTCTCCACGCATCCCGCATCCGATCACCACAGCCGGAATGCCCTTCTCATTGTAGACGTTGGCATTGGTGCCGCCACCAATCACCATCGGTTCCATGTCCAACCCGATGGATTCACCCGCCGACACCGTCAAGCGATAGGCGAGATTGTCGAACGAAATGTTCATCGCATTAAACTCGCGAGCCACCTCGGCATGGAAGACCGGGGCCACCGTCCGACCGTTGACGAGCTTGGTGTGGTGTGCAATCGCTTCTTCGAAACACTGTGACATATGCTTCGTCTGCGCTTCGAGGAAATCGTTTGAGTGACTGCGCGCTTCCGCTGTTGCCACCAGATGATCGGCAACGATATTCGTCGCACGACCGCCGGTAACCGTTCCAATATTCGCCGTGGACTCGGGATCCAGTCTCCCTAACTTCATGCGCGAAACGGCGTGGGCAAATACTTCGATCGCCGACACGCCGTTTTCAGGAGCCATCCCGGCATGGGCGGCGACACCACGGATTTCATAGCGCATTCGATTCGCGCTTGGCGCCCGATAGACGATGCGATCCAGCTCCTCGCCGTCCAGCACAAAGGCGCATTTTGCGCTGACCGTTTTTAGATCCACTTGATTCGCGCCCAGCAGGCCCGTTTCCTCCGAAACGTCGAAGATCGCCTCCACCGGGCCATAGGACAGGTTACTTTCGTGAAGACACTGCAGCAACTCGAGGATCGCCGCCACGCCCGCCTTATCGTCGGCCCCCAATACGGTTGTTCCATCCGATCGAATCACTCCGTTATCGAGGCGCGGCTTGATTCCCATGCAGGGCATAACCGAATCCAGATGTGCCGAGAACAGCACCGCGGATGAATTCGAGTTTCTCGCCGCCATCCGCACATGCAAGTTTCCGCAATTCCCGCCGATCTTCTTCCCCGCATCATCCCGCCAATAGCGAACGCCCAACGGGTCCAGCGTTTTCTCAATATAATCTGCGACGCCTGCTTCCTGCTTCGAGGGGCTGTCGATTTGGACCAGCTCCATGAACGTGCGCACGAGACGATCCGAGTTCGGTGTGGGAATAGTCATGATCCTGTGTATCCTAAGTCAAAGTCCCTACCACTCCGTTGGAATGAAGAGCGGTGATCTTTACCGGATGAATTCGGCCTGCCAGGGTGTCCGGCGCATCCGAGTAGACATCCAAATAGTTGGCGGTATGTCCAGCCAATAATGTGTCTGAGCGGCGACTCTCAAAAAGAACCGGCTGCAGAGTTCCGAGATGCCGCTTGCGAAAACGAAGTCGCAGCTGTGAATCCAACGCCTTCATGTCCTTCACTCGCGCCCGAACTTCGGATGGAGCTACGGTGTCGGGAAGCCGCGACGCCGGCGTACCCGGTCGAACACTGAAGGGAAAAACATGCAGGTAGGAGATCGGCGATTCGGACAGAAACCGACGCGTTGCGGTGAAGCTGCCGGGAGATTCTCCGGGGAATCCGACGATGATATCGGAACCGAATCCCCAATCGCCGCGAAGCGTCATGGCCCGATTCAAGATTCGTTCAATGTCACGAACGGAATATGGGCGTCCCATTCGGCGAAGGAGCGGGTCATCAGCGCACTGAAACGGCAAATGCAGATGCGGGCAGATCACATCCGAGTCTGCCATCACCTGCAGGAGCCGATCACTCACGACCCAGGGTTCGACGCTGCCTAAGCGAAGCCGCCGAAGTCCGGGAATGGATTGCACGGCTTCAAGCACCCGCGCCAGTCCGTCCGTCAGTCCTAGGTCCCGTCCGTAGGTGCCCAGCGCCACACCCGTCAGCACGACTTCTGCGAATCCCTCTCCCGCCAGTTGCCGCGTATGCTCCGTGACGACGTCGAGGGGAAGGCTTCGGCCGCGGCCGCGCACATGAGGCACAATGCAGTACGTGCAGTGCTGCGAGCATCCGTCCTGAATCTTGAGAAAAGCTCGGGTACGTCCACGCAGGCCGGCCGCAGGATGAGAAATGTCCATGCGTTCGAGCTGATGGATACCGCCAATTCGAACCGACGTCGCCGTTTCTGCGCGCTGCAACACAACGTAATCGAGTATCCGATTCTTCTCGTCATTCCCCAAAACGACATGAACCTGTTCCATTCGGCTCAGCTCTTGGGGCGATCGCTCCGCCATACATCCCACGGCCATGACGAGCGCGCGCGGATTCCGCCTTCGACTGCGAAGCATCGTTCGCGCCTTGCGTTCCGCCGCCGCTGTGACGGCACACGTATTCACGATGAAAACGTCCGCCTCGGCGGCATCGTCCACGATGCGATAGCCTGCTCCGCGAAACTGAGCCAGTATCGCCTCACTTTCGGATTGATTCAATTTGCATCCGAAAGTGGCAATCGAAACGCTGAGAGAACTGCCTGCTTCGTGTGACACCCAGTGGTCCGCATCTGAAACTGATGTCACTACCGGGCCGCTATTCCGGTTCGGTCGGCGCGGGGTCAACCACGCCATCTTCCGGCGGAGTTCCCGTATCGGACGAGGGAACCGGGTGCGATCCATCCTCGACGTCACTGCCGACAATATACTGTTTATAGGAGTCGTCCTCACCCTCAACGGGCATCGAATCGTCGGCCGGAGTCAAAGCGGCCAGAATGATCTTCTTCGCTTCCTTATCGAATTCGATCACTTCGAATTGAAGCTCGTCGCCGACTGTGACGGTTTGTTTGCCGCCGCGCGTGATGCGCTTGAGCTGGCTGTTGGGCGCGAAGCCTTCCACTTCGCGAGGCAATTCGACGACAACGCCTTTTTCCAACACTCGGGATATCTTGCCCGACGTCTGTGTTCCGACCGCGTAGCTTTGCTCGAAGTCATCCCACGGATTCGTCTGCGCCTGTTTGAGACCCAACGCGATGCGGCGTTCGTTCCGGTCAAAGCCGAGGATCACGACCTCGACCTCTTCGCCCTTCTTCAGGATTTCGCCCGGATGCCGCACCCGCCGCGTCCACGACAAGTCAGAGATATGGACGAGTCCGTCAATACCATCTTCCAATTCAACGAATGCCCCGAAGGGAACCAGATCGCGAAACCGCCCTATATGCCGTGTGCCGACGGCATATTTGATCTCCAGATTCTCCCACGGATCCGGCTCGACCTGTTTAAGACCCAGCGAAATCTTCCGGCTTTCTTTGTCAATATTAAGAACAACCACGTCAATCTCATCTCCC
>JAQTRJ010000064.1 GCA_028711875.1 bacterium
GCTGCTGCTGGGAAAGCGCGAAGGTGACCGACGGCTGCGCAAGCTGATCGCGCGTCGCGCGCGTGTGGAAGGCAAGATCGAGCGCGTTCTCGATCCTGCCGCGCGCGAGGAGGAATTCGTATGAGCGACGACGTCCCTTTGTACCAGAGAAGGGATTGACTCGCAACGGAGTCAATCCCTTCTTGTTTGTGACGGGTGACAGATTAGCGCCGCGCGGAAAGTCGTTCCACCGCCCGGTTCAGGTCCGCGTGATTGCCGTAGAGCACGATCAGATCGTCCCGCTTCAATTCGATGTCCTCGAAGGGTGGACGCAGCGGCAGACCGTCTCGCAGGACGCTGAGCACAAGGCAGGAGTCATCGGAAGTCAGGCTCAAATCGCCGAGCCGCTTTCCGATGTTGGGCGAACCTTCGAGAATCGGCACGGCTTCCACCAATCGGCGCAGCAGGAGTTCCTGAATGTTCTCGATGACCCTCGCTCCGGCGCGCGTCCGCAAAACTCCGTAGCTTTGGCCGCGTACGGCTTCCACTTGCATGGCGATGATGTGCGGCGGCACGCGGTAGTGATGGAGCAGATCGGAAAAAATCCGCAGCGACGTTTCGAACTCCTCGGGGACGACCACGTTCGCGCCGAGTTTTTCCAGCTCTTCGACCTCGGCCACGTAACGGGTGCGGACGATCAGGTGAGCGTTCGGATGCATCCGGCGAATCTGCGCCACCGCCCGTCGCGTCACCGACAGCTCAGAAATCGCCAGTACGATGCTGTCAAACTGCTCGATCTCGAGCTGACGCAGCACTTCGGTTTGCGCCGCTTCGCCGTAGTGAATCAGTTCGCCCTCCTCGCGGGCGCGCCGCACGATATCTGGATTGCTATCGAGGATTTCGTAGTAGATTCCCGCTTCGCGCAGCACGCGCGCCAGGTTGCGGCCGTTCACGCCGAAGCCAATAATCAGCACCGCTGGCCGCGGGCGCGTTTCTTTGGGCTGTGCCTTGTCGGACTCGCGGCCGGTCAGCCACGGGAAATGGCTGCCCGCCGACCAGACGACGTGCGGCGCCCACTGCATGATCAGCGGCGTGATCGCCAGTGTCAAAGCCGTGGCGGCGATCAAATACTGGAATTCGCTTTCACCGAGAATTCCGCCCGCCATCGCCAGCGCGATGAGCAGAAACGAATACTCGCCGATATGCGCCAGATAGAATCCCGCCTGCAGACTTACCCGCGGGGAAAATCCGAATGGCACCGCCACCGCCACCATCAGCAGCGATTTGACCAGCAGCAAGCCGAGCACGATGATCAGCACCGGCAGCGGGTGGGCGGCGACGGAGCCCCAGTTGAGCATCATGCCGATGGAAACGAAGAACAGACTGGAGAACAACGTGCGGAAGGGCGCGACTTCCGAGTAGATTTGCGCGTGATATTCGGTTTCCGAGAGAATCAGCCCCGCCGCGAACGCGCCGATCGCCAGCGAGAGTCCGGCCAGCGATGTCAGCCAGGCCGTCACCGCCATGATCAGAATCGTAAAAAACAGCAGCACTTCGGTGGTGTCGATGGCCATCAGTTTATGGATCACGCGCGGAAGAACGAAGCGGGTTAGAACGTAGAGGGCGACTCCCAACAGCAGCACTCCGCCCACGGAGTGGACGATCTGCGACCAGCCGAGTTGATCGCCGCTGAACAGGCTGATGGTCATGAGCATCGGAATCGCCGCGAAATCCTGCGACAGCGTCACCATCGTCACCAGACGTCCCAGCGGACTCTCGAGTTCGTCGCGGTCAGAGAGCCCCTTGAGAAGAACGGTGGAGGATGTCATGGATAGGACAAAGCCGATCACGATGGCAGTCTCGGTCGCCACTCCCAGCAGCATCGCTGTGCCGGCGCCGACGATCGTGACGGCCAGCGTATGCGCCGCCGCCACCCAATAAACCCGCGCGGGCGTATTGAACAGCCGCGTCAGCGAGACCTCCAATCCGATGGTGAACAGGAGCAGCACCACGCCGATTTCCGCCGCGGCGTTCACGCTCTCGATGGAGCGGACGAGTCCGAGTCCGTGGGGGCCGATGAGCAATCCGGTCAGCACGAAACCGGCGATCGGCGGCAATCCCAGCCGGCGAAACAGAAACAGCACCGGCAGCGAGAGGCCGACAATCAGCACCAAATCCGTGAACATCGGAATTTGTTCAGTCATCATCTCTTTCTTCTCCCAAGTCTTTGATTTAGGGGGATGCAAGGAGGGTACTCAGTTGCGCTTATTCATAAAGCTATCTTGACTTGAATGGAATCGTTCGCGGGCGTAAGATAGGCTCAAAATCCTTGGGTGCGCATAACATCCTTCCAGCTATCGAGACGCCGGTCTGGAACTGACCATTTGCTGAATTTCGCCGTCGAAATCAGTAAGCCCCTTTCTTTCCGCATAACTTCTTAATGCGGGCTCGAGTTCTTCGGCAGTAAAATTCCTAAATAGCGTGGCAGCCGCCAGAATGAGAACGCTGTTGGGGCGATCAGGGTATTCCGACATATGCGCAATCAGAAGCTCTTCGCAATGCAGGGAATCCACAGGGCGCCACGCTTCTCGATATTTACCCATAAGACACCATGATACGCCGATTGCATTTGCTCGCCAGATACTCCCACTTGGTTGTGCGATCAATGGGGCACAGTACGACCACAGCGAATCCAGAAGTTGTGGGGCATTGAGTTCAGGGGACGAATATCCTCCAGTAAATGAGCCCAATCCCCAATAACGATCTGATATCATTTTCAGCCGACTATATGAATCCCAGAGCGGTTGCAGCGAAGCCCGCGGTTCTTCAATTTCAAATTCGAATTCATTGGACATGACGCCATAGTCGAAGTATCCAACGTAGTGTCCCGGTGTCAAATGATAGAAACCGGACGGCGGTCCGCTATTGACACTCCAGAAAGTGTTCAACTCGAGGGTATCGCGAAATTCGCGACCGACAACGCCTTCTCGAGTATATGTATCTATTGCAGTCATATCTTGTACACCATTCCCGTCCTGCCACAGCATGAGAAACATCTCGACCTCCTCCTTGGACCAAGGAAGTGGCCGTCCCTGATTACAAGTGATCTGATACGCAATGCGCACCGTCTCGCCTTCAAAGTACTTGGTTTTTAGCGGCTGCATTACCATGCTCACGCCCGAATAGTACTGAAGCGCCCACGCCTTTCGTCCGGGGTCGCTATCCAAAAAGCTATGCCGTTGAGCCACCACAAATGATGAGACTGTAATCAATTGGGACACAAAAAGTAACCCTATCAAGAATCTGCGGGGATGATTTGTCATGGATGGTTGCTCCAATTCGGATAGATAACATACTTGTGGTAATCGCAGAAATGCGAATTGCTTGTTAATCCAATGTGCCAGCTGCATGTCAACGGATCACTTGGGATTATTTGATCATTGGCATCTATCGGATAATCTCCCGTATCCCACATTACGTATTCGCGATCCCCTATCGCCGTAGCATTCGCGCGGATGGCCTCCTGCAAAGACTGTACACGATTCCTCTACTCATCGAACAGCGTCAGCTCTTTCGGGCCGTCGTCCACGGGAAACAGAGAATCGAAATTTGCGTCTGCCGACAACTGCGACGATTCGAGCGCGCGGCCGCCTTTGCGGATGAGCCGTTCATTGCCGCTTGGAGCATTTTCGTCGCGCCGCACCCACAGTGGCGTCCACTGCTGCTTGAGATTTTCCACCGCCCCGCCCCACGTGCCGCCGGTTTCCGCCTCGCTGCTGACCACCAGCGCGCGGTCGGCCAGCGCGTAAATGTATTTGTTGCGCGCCATCGCGTTGCCCGCGTGAAAGGGAGCCTCCGGCGAGAACGGCGACGCGAGCGTCAGATTCCCCGAGTGCAGCATCTCGCGGACTTCCGGCGCTACCGCCTGCCGCGCGAGATCGCTCGCCAGCACACCGCAGGCGTGTCCGCCCGCATCGAGCGCGCCCTGCATGGCCGCGAGGTCCACGCCGCGCGCGCCGCCCGACACGACGGAGATTCCGCTCCGCGCGCAGAGCTCTCCGGTTTTCCGCGCGAACTCCAGCGCGTTCTCGTCCGCCTTGCGCGATCCGACCACCGCGAGTCCGCCCTGATTCAGCCGCCGCGCGTCGCCGACGCCGTACAGGAGCGGCATGATCTTGTCGCGCAGTTTGTCCGTCAGCCGCGCGGGGAATGCCTCGTCGCAAGCGCTCAGAATCCACAATCCCATTTGCAGCCAGCGCTCGGCAGCGACGGCGACCGTCATCCCGCGCGCGAGCAGCCGCTCGATCCGCTCGGGCGAAAGCTGATGCTCGGCGATGTCCTCTGCGATCCGCGCGCCGTCCAATGTGTGCAGCAAATCGGCGGGTGTCGAGGAACTCTTGTTCAGCCAAACAGCGAGGCGATGAAATTCCGACGGCGTGAGCGGCGCTTCCTCTTCCGCCGCGCCGGAGAACACGCCGCACAGCAGCAGCACGGCTTGAGTATTTTCCGAAATCGTTTGCACGAGGCTTCCTATTTGGCCAGAGTTTTCGCGAGCGCGAACGGATACACCGGACCACTGCCCGCTCACATGAACTGGTGGGTTTCCGTTAAGTTCGCCAGTTGCGTTTCCAGCGATCCCGATCCTGCCGATGTCGGTAGAGAGCGCGTTCACGTTTTTTCAAGAATACCGCGTCTCTCAACTGCATGAATTCGTCAAGTGTCTGGGGTGGGGTATGGATTTGTTCCATTGTCGGCTTCGTATGAAGATGATAACCGTTGCACTCGCTACAGCAGATGACGCAGTTAATTGCGGACATCACGAATCGCCGGAGTTGTTCAGTCTCAGCCCAAGGTCCACTTCCACTCCGCTTGCGGACGACAAGCACCTTGGGAATGATGTGATCCATTGTCATCAGGAGAAAATGCTCGTAGGGCTCGCCCATCCACAGACCACAGTATGCGCATCGCGGTTCAGCTCCAAAGCTATTGACAAGGTCTAAGCAGTAGCCGAAACGTGCATTGTCCCCCTGCGGCGGAAGCGGAATCTGATCCATGTTTTGAGGATAGAAAAGGGGATAGATTCTCATTGTTGACTCTCTGTGTTCACTTTTAGGAGTTTCTCGAACATTCTGGCAATTGCCTCCCACTGTCCGTCGCGGAATTCCGCTCGCGGATCGGCCAGCGCGTTGCGCAGATACGTTAACGATTCACTGCGGATGTCCAGAAAATCCCCTTTCAGTTTTCTGATTTCCGCCTTTCGCTTCTCTTACGGCACTCGTTTGAACTTCCCGAAATCCGGCTCGCGCTTTTCCTTGAACGCGTTGCGGCCTTCCTGCGCTTCGTCGGTCATGTAATAGAGCAGCGTTGCGTTGCCCGCGAGTTCCTGAATCCCCGCCTCGCCGTCGGTCTCCGCGTTGAAAGCAGCCTTCAAACAGCGCAGCGCCATCGGCGAGAGCTTGAGCATCTCCCGGCACCACTCGACGGTCGTTGCTTCGAGTTTCGCCAGCGGGACCACGGCATTTACCAGTCCCATATCGAGCGCTTCTTTCGCAGAGTACTGGCGGCACAAAAACCAAATCTCTTTGGCTTTCTTGTGACCGACGAGGCGCGCGAGATATCCGGCGCCGAATCCGCCGTCGAACGAACCCACGCGCGGGCCGGTCTGGCCGAAACGCGCGTTGTCGGCGGCGATGGTCAGATCGCAGACGATATGCAGCACGTGCCCGCCGCCGATCGCGTAGCCCGCGACCATCGCGATCACCGGCTTGGGCAGCGAGCGGATTTGTTTTTGCAGATCGAGCACGTTCAGGCGCGGCACGTTGTCCTTGCCCACGTAACCTTGCTCGCCGCGGATTTTCTGATCGCCGCCCGAGCAGAACGCGTCCGTGCCCGCGCCGGTCAGGATAATTACGCCGATCCCAGAATCTTCGCGCGCGTCGAGAAACGCCGTCTGTAAATCGAACAGCGTCTCGGGGCGGAACGCGTTGCGCACTTCGGGACGGTTGATCGTGATCTTAGCGATCCCGTTCCATTTTTCATAGAGAATATCCTGAAATTGTCCGGCGGATTTCCACGGAAACTGACTCATGAGAATCTCCTGATCTATCTCTCCCCGTTTCCAGAAGGATCAAGGGGGGTCGGTAACGACTCTGCAAACTCGATAATCGCTCGCGCGACCGCTTCGGGTTTCTCGATCTGCGCGGCGTGTCCGGCGGCGGCGATCTCCGCGCGACGCACAACCGCGGAACCGCATTGGTTTTCGATCACGCGGTTCGATGCGCAGAATTTCTCGTCGAGCGCGCCGGCAAGCAGCAGCAGCGGGCAGGTCACTCGATGCAATTCGTTCACAAGATAATCCTGCCGGCCGGTGCCGAACCATTCCAGCGCAAACGCCAATCCGCGCGGATCGCATTGGGCGCGAGCGGAGCGAAGCTCAGCCTGCAGATCCGGGGGAAGATTTTTCTGCGAAGCGAACAGCGGCAGATTTCCCCAGTAGTCCGCAAACCACGCGCTGCCGTTGCGCCGGATGTCTTCGGCCAGTTTAGCGTCGCTCTGGCGACGCGCTTCGCGCGCGTTCGCATTTTCGATTCCCGGCGAGGCTCCGAGCAGAATCAATCCGCGCAGAAACTCCGGCGAATGAATCCCCACGTGCAGCGCGATTCGTCCGCCCATGCTGTAGCCGCAGAGCAGCGGCGGCTCGGGTGAAAGCTCCATCAGCAGCTTGCTCAATGCTTCCCACAAGTCATGAAGTGAGAAGTTGCGTTTCTCGGGAAGCGGTGTATTGCCATGCCCTGGCAAATCGAGCGTCAGCAGGTGAAAATGTGGCTCAATCAGCGGCCGCAGCCGTTCCCACGAGCGCAGGCTGCCGGAAAAACCGTGAACGAGCGCGAGCGCGGGCTGCTCCGCGCGACCGCGCCACTCGATATTCCAATCCACTCCGCCGGCATGGACAAGGCTCATGCGCCGCTTGCTTTCTTAAGCCGTTCGATCAGCGTCATATGCGCGGCATAATTCTGCCCGCGCGAGCTGCGCACGTGAAACACGCGCGGGCGACCGGAAGAAGCGGCCATCGTCGTGTCGAATTGCGCCGGATGCGCGAGAGAACTCCAATCCACGCCGAACAGCGCGCCGGTCGCGGAGAGATCGAGATCGTGCGGCGTGCCGTGAATCGCCTCGAACAACGTCTGGTCTTCGTTCTCAAGCGCGGGCAGAAAATGGAAAATCCCGCCGCCGTTGTTGTCGAGCAGAAGCGTCGTTAGCGTTGGCGCGTAGTTCGCCGCGGCGATGAGTCCGGTCAGGTCATGCAGGAAAGCCAGATCGCCGCACACGAGCAGCGTCGGCTTCCGCGAGGCGGCGGCGATCCCCGCCGCGTGCGAGATCGTCCCGTCAATGCCGCTGACTCCGCGCAAGGCGAACACGTCACGCATCCCGTCTTCGGACGATAGCAGCGCATCGCCGTAGCGAATCGGCAGGCTGTTAGCGAAAACGACGTTCGCCGCATCCGGCAGCGAGCGCACGGCCTCGCGAACGAAGAGCGCTTCACTCTCCGGCGAATCGTCCCCAACCGGGCGGGACAATTCCTCGCGCACGCCGCGCGCGGCTCGCTGAAACGGTTCGAGCAGCAGCGAGTCGCGGCTCGGCCCAATGGTTTCCGCCAACGCGGAACAGAAATCGGCCGGATTGGCCTCGACAAAAATGCCGTCCCGCGCGAGCGGATCTCCGCGATCAATCTCGCGGCCGAAGCGCACGGTCTTCGCATCGCGATGGTGATCGAGATAATTCGCCAGCGCTTTCGAGGTCGGAAATCCGCCGAAGTGGAGCACGGCGTCGGGGGCAAGCGACGCGAAATTCTCCGCGCGCAAAAAGACGTCATAAAACGGAAGCGACGGCTCGTCGAAAAACCGCAGACCCGACGTCACGTCCGCGAGCAGCGGCCAGCCAAGCTTGCGCGCCAGATGAAACACCGTCGCCGCTTCGCCGCGGGCGGCAGCCGCGCCCGGCCCGGCCACGATCAGCCCGCACAAAGACGTGTCCACCCGTTTGCGCGTTTCCGCGAGCGCTTCCTGGGCGAGCGGCGTCGCGGCCGCGTGTCGCGCCGTGGAGGCGGTTTGCTGAAGAGCGCTCCACACCTCGCGCGCCCGGCGGCTTTCGTCCGCGGAGAATTCGGACAACTCCTCCAGCGGCACGTTCAGATGGGCCGGCCCCGCCGAAAATTCCGTGGCCGCATCGAACGCCTGCCGAGCCAGACACCGGACCCAGAAACAGGCGTCGAAATTCAACGCGGCCGCGGGCACATCCGCGAAAAAAGCCGTGAAATTTCCATAGAGCTGCGTTTGATCCATCGTCTGCAGCGCGCAGGTGTGACGGAGTCTCGTCGGGCGATCCGCTGTGAGAATCAGCAGCGGCACGCCCGATTTCGCCGCCTCGATGACCGCCGGAAAATAATTCGCGCCCGCCGTGCCCGAGGTGCAGATCAGAATCGCCGGCGCGCCGTCCGCTTTGGACAGTCCCAGCGCGAAAAACGCCGCCGAGCGCTCGTCGAGAATCGTGTAGGTTTGCAGCGTCGGGTGTTCGACGGCGGCGCGGGCCAGCGCCGTCGAGCGCGACCCCGGCGAAATCACGGCGCGTTTCACACCAGCGAGCGCAAGTTCGCCGATCAGCACGGCGGCATGCAGGGCGTTGAGAGTCGCGAACTCCACTGGTCTATCCTTCCAGCGCCCGCAGCAGCGGCTGCATTTTCAGCTCCGTTTCGTTCCATTCCTGATCGGGATCAGAGCCGGCCACGATTCCCGCGCCGGCGAACACCGTCGCGCGATTCCCCGCGACGAGCGCCGAGCGAATCGTCACGGCCAACTCGGCTTCATCGGCGCTCACCCAGCCGATGGCTCCCGCGTACAGACCGCGCGCCGCTCCTTCGAGCGCGGCGATCAGTTCGCGGGCGGTTTCGCGCGGGGCGCCGCATACCGCGGGAGTCGGA
>JAQTRJ010000065.1 GCA_028711875.1 bacterium
GACTTTTCCGAATGCCATCGCTCCGGCTTCCGCGTAGAGTTGGCCGGATTGCGTGAGATAAGCTTTTTCGCCGAAGTATTCCGTTTCGAACAGCGTCGAGGTGCCTTCGCAGGCGGACGGAGTGAAAACGGGCGGATCGAACAGCGTGAATTTGCGGCTGTCGAAGAAATCGCGGATCGCTTTAATGATCGTATGACGCACACGCAGCACGGCATGCTGACGTTTGCTGCGCACCCAGAGATGGCGGTGATCCATCAGGAACGCCGTGCCGTGCTCTTTCGGGGTGATCGGATACTCTTCAGCCAGAGCGATAGTCTGCATTCCCTGGACTTCAAGCTCGTAGCCGCCGGGAGCGCGCTGGTCGGCGCGCACGCGCCCGACGACGATCAGCGAGGATTCCTGAGTGAGTTCATCAATCCGCGCAAACGTCTCTTCACCGACATCGGCGAGCGACGCAACGCACTGCATGTGCCCGGTGCCATCACGGATTACGAGAAAACGAATTTTTCCGGAGGATCGCTTGTGGTAGAGCCATCCTTTGAGCACGACGACGCTGCCGTCGTGAGCGCCAACGTCTTCGATGTAGACGTGCCGGGGCGAGTGTGCCTGACTGTGCATAGTGGGTATGGTTGTTGAATTAATCTTCCGCTTTAAGGTCGCGCGTCATGAGTTCGCTCAGCACGCGCCGGGGGCTGATGTCCCCGTCGAGAATCCGGCAGACAGCCTCGGTGATCGGCATCGCGATCTGGTGCCGGAGCGATAGATCGCGGGCGGCTCTGGCCGTCCAGACTCCCTCGGCAACCATCGTCATTCGCGACAGAATCGCGAGCGGATTTTCGCCGCGGCCGAGGGCTTCGCCGACGCTGCGGTTGCGGCTGGCGGGCGAGCTGCACGTGGTGAAAAGATCGCCCATGCCGGAAAGTCCGCTGAAGGTGCGGGCGTTGCCGCCGAGCGCGACGCCAAGACGCGTAATTTCCGTCAGTCCGCGCGTGAGCAGCGCGCCCTTGGCATTCGCTCCCAGGTTCATTCCATCGCACATACCGGCGGCGAGTGCAATCACGTTTTTCATCGCGCCGGCCAGTTCGACGCCGATCAAGTCGTCCGAGGTGTAAAGACGAAACGACTCTCCGGAAAATTCGGATTGAACGCGGGCGGCCGTCTCGCGCGAGATGGACGCGATGACGGCGGACGCCGGAAGACCGGCCGCGATTTCCACGGCAATGGTCGGGCCGGAGAGAACCGAGAACGATTGCGGCGGAAACGTCTCCAGCTCTTCGGCGCACATTTCAGACGCGCGTTTCAGCGATGTCTGCTCGATCCCCTTCATCAAGCTGACGACCAGAGTGCCGGGAGCGAGCCGGTTCATCGCCCGCAACACGCTTCGGCAACTTTGAAGCGGAACGGCGAGCAGACACAGATCGGCATCCTTCAGCGCGCGCGATACGTCAGCGGTAATCGCGAAGCTCCCAGGGATGAGGTGACCGGGAAGAAATTTTTCGTTGACGCGAGTCTCTGCGACTCGCGCCGCCTGCACTGAATCAAATTCCCAGAGGGAAACGTCATGTCCCCCGCGCTGAAGGACCAGGGCCATCGTGGTGCCCCAGTTGCCCGCGCCCAGAATTGCGATGCGCGTCACGACTTGCTCCCGAAAGATTTTTCTTCACCGCGCAACAGGCGGTCGAGATTGCCGCGATGGGCAACAACGATAATCACCGAGACGACCGCCGAAACGCCGATCACGAACGCGGAGCGACCGCTTAGCGCGAGCATGGCCAGCGGAAAAGCCACGGCCGCGCAAATCGAAGCCAGCGACACGATGCGCCGCGCGGCAAAAGACACTCCCCAGACGCCGAGCGCGATCAGAAGACTCCGCCAATCCAGAGCCAGCATGGCTCCGGCGCCCGTGGCCACACCCTTACCGCCGCGCAGTCCGGCATAGGGAGTCCAGATATGTCCAATCACCAAGCCGAGCGTCATGAGCGCCGCAGAGAGCTTGGGATCGCTTGCCGAAGCGAAGAGCGGCGCGATCAGCCAAACGGGCACATAGCCTTTCAATCCATCGGCGAACAGCACGAGCAGCGCCCACTTTTTGCCCAGAACGCGCGAGACGTTGGTTGCGCCCATCCCGCCCGAACCGGTTGTTCGCGGATCCACACCCTTGACCGCGCGGCAAACGAGGATGCCGGTGGGAATGCCGCCGACCAAATAGCCGACAATCAGCGATCCGGCTTCGGTCATCACGCAATGTGCCCGACGCTGAAAACGTGTTCTCCGCGGTCAACTAGTTCATCCCGCGCCGCGTCGGCGAACGCGGGGTCCACGATGGCAACGGCGCCGATTCCAAGATTGAAGACACGGCGCATTTCCATCTCATCTATGGTTCCCCGCCGCTGAATCAGCCGGAACAGTTCGGGACGCGGCCAGCTATCGTAATCCACTTCGAGCGATAGCCCGTCGGGGATGACGCGCAGGGTATTCGCTTCCAGACCGCCGCCCGTGATGTGCGACAGGGCATGGAGCCACGGTTTTCCGATGAGCGATCCGAGCGACGACAGATAGCAGCGATGGGGCTGCATCAGCGCTTCGGCCAGAGAGCGTCCGTCGGCAAGACACATGGACTTCAGCGCACCCGAGGCCGTCTCCTCGGCGAAAACGCGGCGGGCAAGCGAGTAGCCGTTGGTATGCAGCCCGTCGGACGCTACGCCCAGAAGAACGTCGCCCTTGCGAACGCGGCGGCCATCGAGAATGTCGGCGCGCGCGACGATACCGACAATCGTGCCGGCCAGATCGAAATGTCCGGGCGCGTAAAGATCGGGCATTTCCGCGGTTTCGCCGCCGATCAGCGCCACGCCGTGCGCGCGGCAGGCCGACGCCAGACTCTCAGCCAATGTGGCGGCCACGTCGGGATCAAGTTTCCCGAAGGCCATATAGTCCAGAAAGAAGAGTGGCCGCGCTCCGCACATCAGGATATCGTTGATGCAATGCTGAACGAGATCGGCGCCGAGACCTTTGATCCGATCCAACTGCACGCCGAGAAGCAGTTTGGTGCCGACGCCATCGGTCGAGGCGACTAAGACGTCAGATTCGGGCTGCTCGCTCAAGGCGAAGAAACCGCCGAAGTGGCCGACGTCGGTGAGCACGCGAGGGCCAAAGGTCGAGCGCGCCGCGGCGGCGATCCGCGATTTGGAAGCGGAAGCGCGGCCCAAGCTGACACCGGATTTTTCGTAGTCTATCATAAACAATCAGTGTAGCATTCCCAAAGGGAAAAGTCAAGCGCGCGGGGAGGCATAGGCAGTTGATTTTGTGATGAGAATCAGCGATCTTGCAATCAATTCAGTGGTGAGGAGACTATGCTGCCATATCCACAATGGAACATGCCGCTGGCGGGCGGCGCGATGGTGATCGCCGCCATCTCCATTTTTCACGTGGTGATTGCCCATTTTGCGGTCGGGGCGGGTCTTTTCAACGTGCTTTCGGAGCACCGTGCGCGCCGCTTAGGTGACGCGCAATTGCTCCGTTTTATTCGTGATAATTCTATATTTCTTATATATTTATCATTCGTGGCTGGAGCAATTTCCGGAGTCGGAATCTGGTTTTCAATCGGCGTTGTCGCGCCCGAGGCCACAACCTTTGTAATCCGGTTATTCGTCTGGTTCTGGGCCATCGAGTGGGTTTTTTTCCTTTTGGAGCTCGCCTCCGGCTATATCTACTACTTCACATGGGATCGCCTCTCGCCCCGAGCGCATCTGGCAGTGGGTTGGGTGTATGCCGTTTCGGCGTTCATGTCGCTGGTCATTATCAACGGCATCCTGAGTTTCATGCTGACACCGGGGCTGTGGCCGACGACGTTAAATGTCTGGCAGGCGTGGCTGAATCCGTCGTTTTGGCCGTCGCTGTTCATGCGCACGGTTTCCTGTCTGGCGCTGGCGGGGATTTTCACGGCCATCATCGCCACGGCCCGGCGCAAGGTCTATGACGCGACGGCGCGGGCTTCCATCGTGTCGTGGGGGGGGCGTTTTCTGCTGCCGCTGGCGCTGATGCCGCTTCTGGCGGTGTGGTATTTCAGGGTAATTCCAGTCGCATCGCGCTCGCTGGCTTTGGGCGGCGCGATTGCCATGACCATGTTCTTTCTGTTCGGCGTGATTCTTTCGTTTTTAGTATCGGTCTATGCCTACTTTGGAATGTTCCGGCGCTCGACCGCGCGGGAAATCAATCTCGAGACGGCACTGCTGATCGCGGCGATTGCCTTTCTGGCGACGGCTTCGATGGAATTTGTGCGCGAGGGAATCCGCAAGCCGTACGTGATTATGAACACCATGTATTCGCATGGGATTCTGGTCAAGGATGCAGAGAAGCTGAACCGGGAGGGAGTGTTGGCCCACGCACCGTGGATCGTGCCCGATACGGTTCACTATGCAGGGCCGGTGGCCATTGGGGAGGCGGTCTATCGAACGCAGTGCCTGCGCTGCCACGAAATCGAAGGCTATAACGCGATGGTGCCGCTGATCCGGGAATGGAACATGCCGCTGATCGAGTCGGCTCTGAACGATCTGCATCTGCTGAAGGCGTTCATGCCGCCGTTCATCGGCACGCCCGAGGAGAAAAACGCGCTGGCCATCTACTTGTGGACCTTAACCGCAGAGGGGCAAGCCTGGCCGGAAGGACCGCCGGTTTTCGACAGGGATTCGACGAGCACAGCGGATTCAACGGCAGCGGCCGCTTTGACAGGAGGAACCGAATAGTGGAATCGTTCCCCCCCATTCCCGCCCATCCCCTCTTGATCTCGCACTTGCTGGGACTCGTTTTCCTCATTCATGTCGTCTTCATGAATTACGTGGTGGCCGCGCCGCTGCTCGCGATGATCTATCTGCGGGCCAAGGGCGAAGCTGGACGGTTGTTTGCCCGCTGGTTGACGGCGGCGGTTCCGGTGGCGTTCACCTTCACCATCAACTTCGGCGTGGCCAGTCTGCTGTTTGTGCAGGTGCTCTATCCCGAGCGATTCTACACGGCCAACATTCTGCTTGGCGCAGCCTGGCTGGGAATCGTCGGGATGCTGATGGTCGCGTTCTATTTCGCCTACATTATGCAGAAGTGGATCGCCAATCCCCAGCGGAGCATTGCGTGGAGCCGATTGGCGGGCGCGATCATCACCGTGCTGGTGGTCGGGATCGCGGCTCTGATGATGAGCAACTACTTTATTGCCACCGAGAAAAGCCAATGGCCGCAGCTTGTGTCACAGCCGTGGCTGGTGGTCAAGAATCTCACTTTTGTGCCGCGCCTGCTTCATATCCTGATCGGATCGCTCGCGGTCACGGGACTATGGATGGTGTGGATCTCGTGGTGGCGGCAGCGGCGCGGCGGACCCGTTGCCGAACTTCAGGCATTTCGCCGGCAAGGGCTGCAAATTGCCACAGGAGCGACCGGATTGCAGATTGTTGTCGGCGTCTGGTTTCTGCTTTGGCTGCCCAGTGCGGCGTGGGACGCGCTGTTCAGCGGCACCTTTCCGAGCATGGTGTGGATTGGAGGGGTTGCCTGCGGGCTGCTGCTGCTGGGGGTATTGCTGGCCGCGCTGGCCAATCCCGATAAGATCATTTGGCAGCGAATCGCCACGGGATTTCTGTTTGCCACGCTCATTGGCATGGTGGCCGGACGGGATGTGATCCGGAGACTGGCGATTGGAGATGATTTTCATTTGGCCTCCCTACCCTATCGTTTTCAGGCCGAACCGTTTCTGACCTTCGCATTGTTGTTGGTGGTGGGACTTGTCACGCTGTTGGTGCTGTTACGGTTGATTTGGAGGCTACCGGAAAAAAAGGAATAATGAATCGGGCCTTGAGTGATGATCCAGCCGGGCGGGGACACCCGGATCGGCAACGGAAGCAGCCTCACCAAGTTGGTGAGGCTGCTTTGTTTAGAAGAGTGCCGAGGGCCGGAATCGAACCGGCATGGGGCGTAAGCCCCGGCAGATTTTGAGTCTGCTGCGTCTACCAGTTCCACCACCCCGGCACGCTGGCGTGGACAAAGAGTACCACCGGCCAAGCGGAGCTTGGTAATCGTGGGGGGCCAATTAACATAGCTACAACGCGGCCGGTGGTAAACCTGTCATTCCCCGGTAGAATGCCACGGATAATATACAAGGAAAAGCTTTCAAATGCAACCGCTTCCGCAAACCGTGCAAGCCGCTTTGCGGAATCAGCCGGCCGGGGATGAATGTTCCCGAGGAATTGCCTATATTCCCCCGGTTGCGTGGCGAAATCCGTGACCTGTGCTGATCGGCACGTGCTGGAGACAGACTACTATGCCCTTGACCGTTCGTCTGGCCGGATACAACGTAGACGCGGACCTTCTGCGGGAGACCGTCGAGTTCCTTCGTGCGCTGGATCGAGACGTTGCCGCAAGGATTTCCCGGATGGAACCGACGGAAATCCCGGCTCTGGTGACCTCGTTTTTGGCGCGGATAACGGACAGTATTGACCTGGAAGCATTCACTCCAGAGACACTATCGGCGGCCTATGCGCGAATCAGCCGCGATCCCAAGCCGGTCAGTGAGCTGCGACGAGTGGCCCGCCATGCCGTGGCTCGTGCGCGCAAGTCAAATGATAATATAATATTCGGGTTTGGTCATGCCTCTGTTGCCGAACACGCTTGTTTCAATATTGATGTGTTGGGCCTGTCACGGTTGGCCGCCGAAGAGCTTCAACTCCACCGTTTGGTGAGCTTCACGGAGAAATCTCAGAGATACATTACTCTATCTGCAGATTTTGTGATTCCGCCCGAGCTGGCAGATACTCCATGGGAAGCACGCCTTCGCAGTACAATCCCAGCCTTCTTTGCCGATTATGAAGAGGCGTTCACGCTGCTGATGGAAAAATACCGTGAGCAGGCGCCCGGCGGCAATGCCTCAGAACTGGAAACCCGCGCCAAGGAAGACGCCCGCTATCTGCTGCCTTTGTGCTGCGCCACGCAGATGGGGATCACGATGAATGCGCGAAGTATCGAGTACATCGTTCGGGATTTCTCGGATCATCCCCTGGCCGAGGTTCGCGAACTGGGAATCAGAATCCGCGAAGCCGTTGCCGCAGTCGCCCCATCGCTGATAAAGTATACCACGAGAGGCTCCTATCCGAGGGCGAACCGGCGGAAATTGACGGGGAATCCCGAGAAGGACGGAACATCAGAGATTCACGCGGCTCCTTCGGTCAGGCTGATTGACCGGACGCCGGACGGCGAGGAACTCGTGCTCAGGGCTTTGGGATTCGCCGTCGGGATGCCGAACGAGATCCGGAATAGTTCTCAGGTATGGCATGAAGTATTTAAGGGTATACAGCCGCATGATGGGGTGTTTCGTGAATTTGAACTGTCCCATATGACATTCGAGTGCGAGATGAGCGCATCGTGCTTCGCGCAGCTGAAGCGACACCGGATGATGACCATCCTGAGCAGACCCTACCGGAGCGAGGATGGCGTTATCAGGCCGCCGAGTTTTACGGGAGACCGGTTGACCAGACTGTTTGATCGGCGAATCGGCAAATCGCGCGAACTGGCCGCTGCACTGGCGGACGAGTCGCCCTTGATGGGAACCTATCTACTCACCAATGCGAACGTGAGACGGGCGATGATCCACCTTAACGCCCGCGAGCTGTATCACATTGCCCAACTGCGCTGTGATCTTCACGCGCAATGGGAGATTCGAATGCTGGCCGATCAGATCATGGAATTGGCGCGCCGGGAATGGCCGAATCTGCTCGCGCTGGCGGTAGGCGCTCATGAGTTCGAGGAAGCTTATCGAAAGCGGTATTCCGATTCTTAATGGGAAGCGATCATCAGAGACAACCGCCCGCATCAAGAGATGCGGGCGGTTTTTCATTTGGAACATCAGACAAAACTATGGAGCGAGGACAATCGGATCGAAGACCTTGACGCTGACCGACGCGCTGGCAAGGGTGTCTGTGTCGTTCTGAGCGATGGTGACCGCCCAACTGCGGACCACTTCATGTCCCTCGGCTCCGCCGCCGCCCCAATAGATGAGCGGAGGATTGCAGCCCCACGGAAAGGCGACGGTATCCGAGTACGTCCAGGTATTCAGAGTGACGCTGTCGCGGCTGACATCGCACTGGGAAATAATCCGGACTCCGGCGGGAACCTGACCAAGTGGATTGAGCAGACGCAGAGTAATCGTGTCGTTTTCGACATGTCCACCGGGCTCGTTGCGGAACATGGACGGCGGCGCGTCGAGCCACAACCGCCACGATCCGGTGGGAGGATCGTCGGGTCCGGCGGGATTGTCTTTCGAACGACATCCGAGTGCCAGCGCAATCAGCGCGAGAACCACCCACGCGAGCAGAACGCTCCACGCGTGAACTCGCTCGTCACCACAACGGCTGCGATTCATGGCAGGAGTCCTCATCGTCGGGGAACGCCTTATATCATCGGTGCAAGAGGATTCGCACGGCGATGCCCATGAGAATCCAGAACGGAATGGACACCAGCAGCGCGACATTCACGCCGCGAAGCGTGGACAGCCGCGCTTTCATTTCGATCGTGGACAACGCTCGATTCATGACCGCCGCGAGCTGGATCATGTCCACCGGTTTCGGCAGGAAATCATAGGCTCCCGCCCTCATCGCGGCCGTTGCCATGTCCGCCGTGGGAAAGCCGGTGACCATGATGAACAGGACTTTCGACTGCAGCCGTTTGAGTTCCTGCAGCAGCTCCAGTCCCGACTTGTTGGGCATCATCAGATCGGAAATCACCAGATCAATTTTTTCCGCAGAGAAGACGCGCAGCCCCTGATCGGCGTCTTCCGCTTCGCGAACCGAATGTCCGCGCTCTTCGATGAAGCTCCGCAGAATCGTGCGATAGCCCGCATCGTCGTCAATCACCAGAATATTTGCCATCGCAAGCCTCCCCGATGCCGGTTTTACAGGGGAATGTGCC
>JAQTRJ010000066.1 GCA_028711875.1 bacterium
CATCGAATCCGCGATGGTAGCGGGCTGCTCGCAAATCTCCTTCAACATGAAGTGCGGATATCCGCCCTTCTCGATCGCATGGACGTCGTAGGTAACCTGTTCGACGCGCCGATCCACCGGCATATCGGCCAGCGTACGGTGCTCAATCCCGTCCCGGGTGATCGCCGCGATCTCGCCGTCTTCCATGTAGGTCACGTCGCGCGTATAGTGCAGAAAGGCCGCGGCGTCCGACGCCACAAAATTCTCGCCGTCGCCATGGCCGATAATCATCGGCGATCCCATTCGCGCCGCCACAATCCGACCCGGTTCGTCCGCGCTGACGATCGCGAGTCCATACGTTCCCTGAACCAACGCCAACGCCTGACGCACTGCCGGCATGAGATCACCGTGATAAAACTCCCGGATGAGATGCGCAAGCACCTCCGTATCCGTCTCCGTCCGAAAGGTGTGTCCCTTCTTGGTGAGCTCCGTCCGCAACGCGGAATAGTTTTCGATAATCCCGTTGTGTACGAGCGCGATCCGCCCGTCGTCATCCGTGTGCGGATGAGCGTTCGTGCGGTTCGGAACCCCGTGCGTCGCCCAACGCGTGTGTCCGATTCCGGCCACTCCTTGAATTGTCCGCGTGGCGATTTGCCGTTCGAGCTGCGACACCTTCCCCGCGTCCTTCTCGACGATCAGTCCGCCGGAATTGAGCACGGCGATTCCCGCCGAGTCGTAGCCGCGGTACTCCATTCTCTTGAGCGCCGCGAACAACACCGGCACGACCTCGCGCTTTCCGGCATATCCGATGATTCCGCACATGCTATTCCTGCTCCACGATATACATCATTCCCATTCCACTGTAGCGGGCGGTTTTGAGGTGACATCGTAAGTTACGCGGTTGATGCCGCGCACTTCATTGGTAATGCGGCTGGCGACGCGCGCCAGCAGATCGAACGGCAGCCGCGTGAAATCCGCCGTCATGAAATCATCGGTGTCCACCGCCCGCAATACGCACACGTTTTCATAGGTGCGCTGGTCGCCCATGACCCCCACCGCCTTGACGGGCAGCAGTACGGTGAAGGCTTGTCGCGTCCGCCGATACCAATCCGCCCTCCGCAATTCTTCGAGAAAAATGGCATCCGCCTCACGCAACAGATCGCAGCGTTGCCGGGTCACTTCCCCCAGAACGCGCACCGCAAGCCCCGGTCCGGGAAACGGGTGGCGGAAGAGAATCTGATCGGTTACGCCGAGCAGTCGGCCCACTTCGCGCACTTCATCCTTGAAGAGTTCGCGCAGCGGCTCGATTAACTTCAGATGCAGCGTTTCCGGAAGCCCGCCGACGTTATGATGAGATTTGATGGTGGCCGACGGCCCGCGCACGGAAACGCTTTCGATGACGTCGGGATAGAGCGTACCCTGCGCCAAATATTGCACGCCGTCCTGAGCGGCGGCTTCGCGTTGGAAAACGTCAATGAACGTCCGGCCAATAATCTTTCGCTTCGCCTCGGGATCCGTCACTCCCGCCAAACGGGAGAAGAATTCCTCCGACGCGTCTACGACTCGCAGCTTAATATGCTCGTGTTCGGCGAACACCTGTTCGATTTCTTCGCGCTCGCCCTTGCGTCCCAGACCGGTATCCACATGAACACTGATCAGTTGCCCGCCAATGGCGCGTCCCAACAGCACAGCCGTGACCGTGGAATCCAGCCCGCCCGATACGGCGCACAACACGTGGGATCGTCCGACCATAGCCCGGAGTTCAGCCGTGGTCTGGTCAATGAACGATTCCATATTCCATCCGCCCCGGCAGCGGCAGACGTTAAAGGCAAAGTTGTGCAGAATCTCCTTGCCGTGCGCCGTGTGGGTTACCTCGGGATGGAACTGCACTCCGAATATCGGACGCTCCCGGTGCATGACCGCCGAGACGATTCCAGCCTCGCTTCCGGCGATTTCGACGAGCGGCTCATGTACCCGAGCGATGTGATCGCCGTGACTCATCCAGACGTCCAGCTTCGGCCCAAGTCCGCTCCATAGCGCGGCATTCTTCTGCACGGAGATGCTGGCACGGCCGAATTCACCTTGCGCCCCCGACGCCACCTGAGAACCGAAATGCTCGCCAATCACCTGCATTCCGTAGCAGATGCCGAGAATCGGCAAATCATGTTGAAACACTCCCTCCGCAGGACGCGGGGAACCGGTCTCCGTTACGCTGGCCGGTCCACCCGACAGAATCACCCCGCGGGTTTCGGAAGTAAAAATTGTCTCCGACAAAGCCGAAAACGGCAGTATCTCGCAATAAACACCCAACTCGCGCAGACGACGCGCAATGAGTTGCGTTGTCTGTGAGCCGAAGTCGAGGATCGCGATACGCTCAGAATGCTTCATCGAAGATTCGCGGCGGAAAGATCCATCGGCCAGCCTGCCAGTTCGCTCAGGAAGTCGTGGTGGGTCAGATCAAGATGAATGGGAGTCACCGTCACATAACCGGAGCGCACTTCCGTGGCATCCGTCTCAGTCTCTTCCAAGGGAACACTCGCGCCGTCCATCCAGTAATACACCTTGCCTCGGGGATCGGCTCGCTTAACAAACGTCTCCTGATACCGCGACCGCCCCTGCCGCACGACGCGAATCCCTTTTAGTTCGTGCAGCGAAACCGGTGGCACATTGACGTTCAGCAGCGTATCGGCCGGCAGTTTTCGCCGTAGAACGGTTTGCAACAAATGAAGCGCCACACGCGCGGCCGGGCGATAATCCGCGAACGAAAAGGACGCCAGTGACACCGCCAGCGATGGAACGCCGTTGATCGCGCCTTCCGTCGCCGCAGAAACCGTTCCCGAATAGATCACGGAAATCCCCGTGTTCTCGCCGCGATTGATCCCCGACACCACGACGTCCGGCGGCTGCGGCATAAGCTCGGTCATCGCAAGCTTCACGCAATCCGCCGGAGTTCCGTTGATCGCAAAGGTGTGATCGGCATCGGGGACATCCCACGGAAAAAGGCGGATCGGTTCGTACATCGTAATCGCATGACCGACCGCCGACTGCTCCCGATCCGGAGCGACCACCCAAATGTCTCCGAGTACCTTCAGCGCATGCACCAGCGCGTGCAGACCCGGAGCCTGAACGCCATCATCGTTGGAAACGAGAATCCTCACGACGCTTTCGGTTCCTTCTTCATAAAGAACGTCAGAAGCGTTTCCAATGTGGATTTGATCTCGCTGCGCGGCACGATGCGATCCAGAAATCCCTTTTCCATCAGAAATTCGCTGCGCTGAAATCCCGGCGGCAGGTCTTGCCCGATCGTCTGCTTGATAACCCGCGGCCCCGCGAATCCGATCAGCGCACCCGGTTCAGCCAAATTCACGTCGCCCAGCATGGAAAAACTCGCCGTGGTTCCCCCGGTGGTTGGGTTGGTGAGCAGCGAAATGTAGGGCAATCCGGCGTCCGCGAGTTCAACCAGCTTCACGCTCGTCTTCGCCATCTGCATCAGCGACACCATGCCCTCCTGCATCCGCATTCCGCCCGAACGCGAGACGACGATCAGTGCGCGGCGTTCAGCCAGACAGCGATCCACGGCCCTCGCGAACTTCTCCCCCACCACGCTGCCCACGCTGCCACCCATGAACGCGAATTCCATGATGCCCATGACGCAGGGATGTCCGCCGATCGCGCATGTTCCGGTGGTCAGCGCTTCGTGGAGTCCGGTCTTCTTCATCGAAGCCGCGATGCGATCCGAATACTTCATCTGATCTTTGAATCCGAGCGGATCGGTGGAGTGCAGTTCGCGATCGAATTCCTCCCACGTGCCTTCGTCGGTAAGAATGCTGACGTATTTATCGCCGGGAACGGGGAAATGGAAACCGCATTTCGGGCAGACGTGCAAACGCTTCTCGAGCTCGCGGCTAAATACGATCTCACCGCAGCTGTCGCACTTGACCCACAGATTGTCGGGAGTCGCTTTTTTCGGTTGGGAAACGAGACCCGTTCGATCCCGCTTGAACCACTCCAGTGCCATGGAATCCCTGCCTCTCTATTCAGACGTATCACCCGCTGCCAACTCATCGTCGGCGGGCAGGTGAAAATCCGTCAGTGCGCGGTGCATGACCAGCGCGTCTTCTCCATCACGATAATAGCGCTTCCGCACCGCCAGTTTTGTAAAACCGCATCCAAGATACAGCGACTGCGCGGCGTGATTGGACAGTCGAACTTCCAGATAAACGTCCCTCATGCCGTGTCGTTCACCGAGACATAGAAGAAAATTCAACAACGCTGCGCCGATTCCCGTCCGCTGACAATCGGGCGTAACGGCCACGTTAAGAAGGTGGATTTCGACGCTCACCCATTGAGTGAGAAGATAACCGATCGTTCGTTCCCCCTTCACGGCCACCCAGCATTTCTCGGTGATTCCAATCACCTCGAAAAAGCTGTCCGCCGTCCACGGATCGGGAAACACCGTTCGTTCGATCTCCGCCGCCGCCGGAACATGATCCAGCGTCATGGGAATAATCGTCACGTCAGTCATGGAATCGAGTGCGAACCTCCCGGAAACGATCAACCAGATCGGCGACGTCCCGCATCTCGCGAACATCGTGGACGCGCACGATGTCGGCGCCTTGCACAATAGCTAATGCGACGGCCGCCGCCGTCGAAAACTGCCGCTTCTCGGGCGGTGCGCCGCTGAATTCCGCGGTGAACGCCTTACGTGATGGCCCCGCCAGCACGCCCGCCGCGAGATCGCGAAAGCGATGCAGTCCCGCCAACAGCCGATGATTCTGCTCGAAGGATTTTCCGAATCCGAGGCCGGGATCTACGACGATGCGATCGCGCGCCACGCCCGCGCCGGTCGCTTCGTTCACCGCGAAACTCAGTGCCGCCCGGATTTCGGCGAACAGATCGTCATACTGTGTATCCCGCTGCATGGTCTCCGGTGCGCCGCGCATGTGCATGAGCACCAATCCGGCTTGATGGCGTGCGCAGACAACGGCCAGGTGTGCGTCGCGTCGCAGCGCCGTCACGTCGTTGACGATGGACGCGCCTGTGTCAAGACATTCCTCCGCTACCTCCGAAAGACTGGTGTCCACGGATAATGGAATGCTCACGCTCCCCCCGAGCCGTTGGATGACGGGCAGCAATCGCTTGATCTGCTCTTCTGCGGCAACGGCCTTGCTTCCGGGACGAGTGGATTCAGCGCCAAAATCAAGGATATCCGCTCCGGCCTCTTGAAGCTCCAGCGCGTGCTCGACAGCGCGAGCCGGATCGAGCCACCGTCCACCGTCCGAAAACGAATCGGGCGTGACATTGACGATGCCCATCAGCAGCGTGCGTCCGCCCAGCTCCCATGCACCCGTGCGGTGCCGCCAGAATCGTTTCTCGTCCGTATCAGTGACCATCCATCAGATGCAGCGCTTCGAGCCGCGTGCCCTCGCTGCTCATGATGCCGCGTACCGCCGAGGTCACCGTCCAGCTCCCGTGGACTTTTTCACCACGCATCATCAGGCAGAGATGCTGCGCGCGAATCACCACGAAGACTCCCATCGGCTTGAGTCGGTGCATGATGGCGTCGGCGATCCCGGTCACCATCGTTTCCTGAAGCTGCGGCCGCTGCGCCAGAACGCGAACGATTCGCGCCAGAGACGAGAATCCCGTGATACGCGAATCCTTGGGGATATAGGCGATGGACGCGAATCCCCAGAACGGCAGCAGGTGATGCTCGCACATGGAGTAGAACGGAATGTCGCGGTGGATGATCATCTCGTGATGCTCCGCCGTGAAGATCTTCAGTTCCTGCTCCGCGTCTACTCCAATCCCCGAAAATATCTCCTCGAACATCACGGCCACGCGGTGCGGCGTCTCGCGCAGCCCTTCCCGCTGCGGATCCTCGCCGATGGCTTCCAAGAGCAGTCCGACGGCTTTCTCGATTTTATCTCGATCCACTGACGCTGTCCGTTCGTGTAGGTTTTAGTTTGAGAATCACCACTTCCGTTTCTCCCGCGCGCAAATCCACGCGGCGGCTGGACTGCGAATCCGCAACGAATCCGTATTTGGAAACGCTGATCAGATGCGGTCCGGCCGGCAGGTTGCGCAGCCACGTATCCGTGATGAATTCCGTGGGCGAGCCATTCAGATGCACGGTCGCACCCGGTTCGTTGCAGATGACTTGAACGCTGCCGGTGCGCTCGCGCAGGAGAATCATCAGCAGCGCCGCCCCGAGCACGACCAGAATCACCGTCGCCACCAGCCGGTTGCGCACGCGCCGCTGTCCGACTTCCAACTCTTCCATGTCTACTGGAATCTGCTGTTCGCGCTCGAGAAGTTCAGCCTCCGTCAGCCATTCGACGTCGCCGTCCTCGTTTTCAAAGCGGCGATATCCCCCCTTCGCGCGATAGAATCGTTCGATCTCTTCCTCGATCACGCGGCGCCGCTCTTCGGACGCGTGCTCCGCCCAGCGCGGCGACGGTTCGCCCTCTGGCTGCTCGCGGAGTCGCTCGCGATTCTCCAGTTCGCGGCGGATCAGCTGCCTTAGTTCGTCTTCTTCGCGGGGATCCATGCGGAATTACCGGCCACCTTTCGCGGCACGAGCTGTTTCGTCGGAGGGCGGGATCAGTCCAAGCACCTCGTCAATGTCGTGCGCGTCGAGTGATTCGCGTTCAATCAGCGCTTTTGCCAACTTGTGCAGACGTTCGATTTCGCGAGTGAGGACTTCGTGAGCGGTCGCTTCGGCACGTTCCACGATTTCCCGCACGCCCTCGTCAATGGCTTTGGCCGTATGATCGCTGTAGTCCTGAATATGCGTGTAATCCCGGCCGAGAAAAACCTCATCTTCTTTCTGTCCGTAGCGAAGCGGCCCCAGTTTCTCCGACATGCCCCACTGCGTGACCATCTTCTTGGCGATTTCGGAGATCCGCTTGAGATCGTCGGAGGCGCCGGTGGTGAGTTCATTGTACACCAGCTGCTCGGCCACCCGCCCGCCCATGAGAAACACCAATTGGCTCTCCAGATAGCTCCGCGAATAGCTGTGCCGGTCGTCAAGCGGCACCACGTGCGTCACTCCCATCGCCCGCCCACGTGGAATGATCGTCACTTTGTGCACCGGATCAATACCGGGAACGAACTTGGCGATGAGCACGTGCCCCGATTCGTGATAGGCCGTCGCGTGTTTTTCATGCTCGGAGATCACGGCCGACTTCCGCTCCACGCCCATCAGCACTTTGTCCTTCGCCGCTTCCAGATCGAGCATGGAAATCACGTCCCGATCGGACCGCGCCGCGATCAGCGCCGCTTCGTTCATCAGGTTCGAGAGTTCCGCGCCCGCCATGCCCGGCGTGCTCTTGGCAATCACTTCCAAGTCCACGTCGGCGGCCAGCGGCTTGTTCTTGGCATGAACCTTGAGAATTCCGATCCGTCCGCGCACGTCGGGACGATCCACCACGATTTGGCGGTCGAAGCGGCCGGGGCGCAGCAAAGCGGGATCGAGAATATCGGGACGATTCGTAGCGGCAACCAGAATCACTCCGTCGTTGTCGTCGAAACCGTCCATCTCAATAAGCAGTTGATTGAGCGTCTGCTCGCGCTCGTCGTGACCACCGCCCAATCCCGCTCCGCGATGGCGTCCGACCGCGTCAATCTCGTCTATGAAGATGATGCACGGCGCGTTTTTCTTGCCGTTCTCGAACAGATCGCGGACCCGGCTTGCGCCCACGCCCACGAACATCTCCACGAATTCCGCGCCGCTGATCGAAAAGAATGGCACTCCCGCCTCCCCCGCTACCGCCTTCGCCAACAGAGTTTTTCCCGTTCCGGGTGGGCCGAGCAGCAAGCATCCGCGCGGGATCCGCCCGCCCAGCCGAACGAATTTTCGCGGATTCTTGAGAACCTCGATAATTTCCGCCAGCTCTTCCTTCGCTTCCTCCGCTCCGGCGACGTCGGCAAAAGTGATTTTCGGCTTGCTCTCCGAGAATAATTTGGCCTTGCTCTTGCCGAACGCGAACAACCCTTTCGGCCCCATCCCCGATTGCATCCGCGTGAACAAGAAGATCGTGAATCCGATGATCAGCACCCACGGCAGTAGATTGAGCAAATAGCTGCCGAGATCCGGTCGCTTCTCTTTAAAGCGCAGCGCCACGCCCCGTTCGCGCCACTGCGTCAGCAGGTCGTTGTCAATCTGCGGCGGCAGCGTTGTGCGAAAGCGCTGTCCGTCTTTGTACACGCCGTACAGCGTCTGTCCGACCACCGTTCCTTCACGCACGTCGCCGGCTTGCACTCGTTCCTCGAACCGGTGATAGGGAATCTCCGTCTCGCCGGATTGCCGGTTGAAGACCTGCGCCAGTACGACGAACAGCACCACCACGAGCAACAGAAGATAAAACGTCCGCGTCGCCTTCTTCCACTCGATCCGGTCGTCGCCCGGCTTGCGCCGCTTGTCTTTGTCCTTGTCCGAATCGCTCACGGGTCTATTCCTGTTCGTCGGTGCGAGCGTATAAATCCGGAAGCTGCCGCCACCGGTGCGCGTAGTCGAGACCGTATCCGACCACAAACAGATCGGGGATGTCCATGCCGATATATTCCGCCTGATCGCCGTCCGCTTTGATCGCCATCGGCTTGCGGAACATGGCCGCCATCGCCAGACTGGCGGGGCGCATGGCGCCCAAATGCCGGCGGAGAAATTCCAGCGACTTTCCGGTGTCCACGATGTCTTCCACGATCACCACGTGCCGGCCGGTGATGTCCGCGTCAACATCCTTCACCAGCCGGATCGGTCCCGAAACCATATTCTTGTCGTAGCTTGAAAGCCGAATAAAATCCACCTCGCAGGGAATGTTCACTTCCCGAATTAAATCGGCCATGAACATGAAGCAGCCGTTTAATACTCCGATGAACACCGGATCGAGGCCGTTGTAATCCCGACGCAATCGTTGAGCG
>JAQTRJ010000067.1 GCA_028711875.1 bacterium
CGCAACGACTTCGATCCCAACAGCGACGTGGACGTGCTGGTGACGTTTGCGCCGGAAACCAAATGGTCGTTATTCGATATTGTTCACATCGAAGACGACTTGCGCGGGATTTTAGGGCGAGATGTTGATCTCTCGGAGCGGATCGCCATCGAAAAGGATCCCAATTATCTCATGCGACGACATATTTTATCTACCGCGAGGCGAGTCTATGCCGTATGATGAATCCTATCTTCTGCACATCGTCCTCGCCGCACGAAAGATTGTCCGCGTTACTGCGGGAATGACCGAGCTTGATTTCTTGCGAGACGATGTGGTTCAGGATTCCGTGATTCGTCAGATCAGCATCATCGGCGAAGCCGCCCGCAATATCTCCGAGAGCTTTCGCGAAATTCACAATGCCATTCCGTGGCACGAAATGATCGGGATGCGGCATCGCTTGATCCATGATTATACTCGCATTGACTTCGATAAGGTGTGGCTCACTGTTCAGAGGGATATTCCAAACATTCTTCGATTGCTCGAACCTCTGATTCCTCCTGAAGATTCATGTTGAAACCTATCCCCGCCAAACTCGATCTGCCCGCGCTCGACCGCGAACTTCTCGATTTCTGGAAAGCGAACCGCATCTTCGAGAAATCCGTCGAGCGGAACGCGGCGAAGGGCGATTATGTTTTCTACGACGGCCCGCCCGGAACCAACGGCGTGCCGCACGTCGGGCACATGATGCAATCCGCATTGAAGGATTTGTGGCCGCGCTACAAGACCATGCAAGGCTATCGCGTGCTGCGCAAGGCGGGCTGGGACACGCACGGCCTGCCGATCGAGCTGACCGCCGATAAGGAACTCGGTCTGAAATCCAAGCGCGATATTGGTGATCTCGCTCATGGCGCAAAAATCAGCGAGCAGGATTACATCAATTACTGTCGCCAAACCGTCTTTCGCTATAAAGGATTGTGGGAAACCGCGATCCGCAAGATCGGCCGGTTCGTGGATCTCGAGCACGCCTACGCGACCTATCAGCCCTACTACATTCAGAGCGATTGGTGGACGCTGAAGCAGGCGTGGAATCTCGAACTTGAAGGCGACGCGCGCGCGCAGGCACTCAAGCTCGGGCAATCTCCCCGCTATCTCTATCGCGACTACCGCGTCATGGCCTACAGTCCGCGCACCGGCACCACGCTCTCGAATTTCGAAGTCGCGCAGGGCTATCGCGACGTGACCGACATCACGCTCTATGTGAAGTTCCGTCTGAAGGACGCGCCGAACACGTTCCTCACCGCGTGGACGACGACGCCGTGGACGCTGCTCTCGAATCTCGCGGTGGCCGTGCATCCCGATCTCGAGTACGTCACTGTCGAGCTGAAAAAAGACTGCGACGCGGGCAAGGCGGGCGAGAAGCTGATTATCGCTCACGCGCGGCATCTCGCGCTCGAACCGATGCTCGGCGAACATCACATCATTGGCCATCACAAGGGCAGCGAGCTTGCGGGAAAAGCGTATGAGCCGATGTGGGAGTGGCTGCCGTCGGATCACGAGTCCGCGATGCATGTCGTCGCCGATGAGTACGTCACCGCGGAAGATGGAACGGGGCTGGTTCATCTCGCCTACTACGGCGAAGACGATTTCCGCATTCTCCGCAAGAACGGAATTCCGCTCGTGCTCACGGTGGACAAGGACGGTTTGGTTTCCGATTTCGCAAAGCCCTTCGCCGGCCGCTGGTTCCGCGACGAAACGCTCGACGTGGACATTCTCAAGGCGCTGAAGGAAAAAGGTCTGCTCATCGCCAAAGAGAAATACACGCACAGCTATCCGTTCGATTACCGCACCGGCAGCCCGCTCATGTATTTCCCGCGCCCGGCGTGGTTCATCCGCACCACGGCGCTGAAAGAAATGATGATCGAGGCGAACAAGCACATCGGCTGGAAACCCGATCACATCCGCGACGGCCGCTTCGGCAACTGGCTGGAAAACGTCACCGACTGGAACGTGACCCGCGAGCGCTATTGGGGCAGTCCGCTTCCCGTGTGGTCTACCGAAAACGGCGACGAATCCGTGTGCGTCGAGAGCATCGCCGAACTGCGCGCGCTGGTGGAAAAATCCGGCGGCAAACTTCCCGACGATTTCGATCCGCACAAACCGCAGATTGACGAGATCATTCTGCGCGCGAAGGACGGCCGGGAAATGCGGCGCGAGGATTTCGTGCTCGACAGTTGGTTCAACGCGGGGATCATGCCGTGGGGACAATACGGATTTCCCGACGCGCCGGGTTCGGTCGAAGAGTTCCGCGCACAATATCCCTGCGATTTCATCTGTGAAGGTCTCGATCAAACCCGCGGCTGGTTCTATACGCTGCTCGCCTGCTCGTGTCTCGTCGCGAAGACGCAGATCACGGATGCAAAAAAACGCCGAGATCGCGAGCAGGAAAGTTTTTGGTCGAATCCGCGCAACTGGTCATCCTACAAGAATGTGATCTGCACCGAACTCGTGCTCGACCACGAAGGCCGCAAGATGTCGAAATCGCTCGGCAACGTGGTAGACCCCATCGGCCTGTTCGACAAGTTCGGAGCCGATCCTGTGCGCTGGACGTTCTACGCGTCCAATCCGTGGAACGCCAAGCGCTTCGGCGAGGAAGAAATCGGCGAGGCGCTGCGGGCGGTGATCCTGCCGCTCTGGAATTCCTATTCGTTTTTCGTGACCTACGCACGGATTGACGGCTGGCAGCCGGATGCGAATTCGAAAACGCAGCCGACGCTCATGGACCAATGGATCGTCTCCGAATATCATCGCATGATCCACGACGTCACTCGCGCGCTCGACGATTACGACGTGGCTTCCGCCGCCGGCGCAATCTCGCGCTTCCTCGATCTGCTCACCAACTGGTACATCCGCCGCGGCCGTCGCCGTTTCTGGAAATCGGAGAGCGACACCGACAAAGCCGCCGCTTATACCACACTCTACGACGTGCTCGCCGGACTCGTTCACGTGCTCGCTCCGTTTCTGCCGTTCCTAAGCGAGCACATCTATCGGAATCTCGTGCTCGGATTGAATCCCGCCGCACCCGCGAGCGTGCACCTTGCCGCGTTTCCGTTGGCAATCGAAACCCTCCGTGACCACGGTTTGGAAGCGCAAATGGAGAAAGTCATGGAAGCGGTGACCCTCGCCCGCGCCCTGCGCCAAGAGCGCAACCTCAAGGTAAGACAGCCACTTACGGCGATGACATGGGTCGTTCCAGATGAATCCTCCGAGGAAACGCTGGCACCTTTCTTGCAGATTGTCGGCGACGAACTGAACGTGAAATCGGTGCGGCTTCGTCACGATGATCGCGATTTGGTGACCCGCAGCGCTGTTCCGAATCTCAAGGCGCTTGGCCCGCGCGTCGGCAAGCGCATTCCCGAGGTCACGAAGGTGATCACCGCGCTGACCGATGAGCAGATTCAGAGCATCGAGAGCGGACAGCCGCTGCGTCATGACGATTTGGAGTTCACGCAGAACGACATCGTGGTCCGGCGCAGCGAAAGGCCCGGTCTGGTGATGAAGTCCGACGGCTTCATGACCGTCGCCCTCGATACCGAACTGACCGAAGACCTGATCGCCGAAGGCATCGCGCGCGAAGTGGTACACCAGATCCAGAATCTGCGCAAACAGTCCGGATTCGAGATCACCGACCGCATCGCCGTGCATATCGCTTCCGAGAGCAGTCAGCTTGAGCGGAGCCTGCGCCTTCACGAGGACTACATCCGCCGGGAAACTTTGGCGACCCAATTGGAGTTGAATCAGACTGCAACCGGAACGCGGCTCGACGCCAACGGACACGAGTTCACCGTTCATGTGGAACGGATGACGATAGACCACTAACCCCTCTATGGACAGCGGAACGACCATGACTCCCAAACCCGCGGGCAAGACCAAATCCCGCAAAACCGCCGCCTCCAAACCGGCCGAGTTTCCCGGCGGCGAGAAGCCTGAGTTCTACTCTCCCGAGTGGAAGGAGTATTTCCGCGAACTCATCATGAACAAGCGCAAGGACATTCTCCGCGAGCTGACCTACCTGCGCGAGAGTTCGATGGAAACGACTACCGACCAATACTCGGGCGACAACTCGACCTACAGCTATCATATGGCTGATCAGGGCACCGACGCGCAGGAACGCGAAAAAGCCTTCCTGTTCGCCAGCCGCGAGGGCAAAATGCTGCGACTGCTCGACGCCGCGCTCGAGCGGATCGAAAACGGCACCTATGGCTATTGTCAGGATTCCGGCGAACCGATCGAGTTCAAGCGGCTGGAAGCCATCCCCCACGCCCGGCTCAGCATCACCTCGAAAAAGCGGCTGGAAGAAGAAAACAATCCGACCGAATGACCCCGCGCTCCTCCGTCTGGCCGTGGGTCGCGGGTGTGCTCGGACTGCTGACGCTTGATCAAGTCAGTAAAGTCCTCGTCCGCCGCGCCCTGCCGCTCTATGAATCCGTTCCGCTGATCGGCGACGAGTTCCTGAAATTAACGCACGTTCAGAATCCCGGCGTCATCTTTGGACTGCGCGTCCTCGGGCCGACGCTGCTGGCGATTCTCGGCTGTCTCGTGGCGCCGCTCCTGGCCGTCTATCTGTATCGCCTGATCCGCCGCCGCGATCCGCTCCGTTGGCCGATGGCGCTGTTCCTCGTTGGCGCGCTCGGCAATACGATTGACCGCGTGCTGTTCCGCACCGTCACCGATTTCGTGGACGTGGATTTTCCCGATCTCATCATGGAGCGCTGGGCGGTCTTCAACGTCGCCGACTCCTGCATCACCATCGGCATCACGCTGCTCCTGATTCAAATCCTGTTCCTGCATCATCCCGACCGTTCCGCGCGAAAGGCGGAGACCCATGACCGACTCACCGCCTCGCACACCCTACCGCCTGACGACGGCTCCCGGCCAACATCGGCTGCGGATTGACCGGTTTCTCCAGCAGTCTCTGCCCGCGATCTCCCGTCATAAAATCCACGAGCTGATTGACTCGGGCCTCGTGCACGTGGACGGCCGCCCGCCCAAGAAATCCGCGAAAATCGGCCCCGGCCAACTGATCGAGATTTTCTTCCGCGATCAACCGCCGTCCGACGTCCACCCCGAAGCGATTCCCCTCGACATCTTCTATGAGGACGAGCACCTGCTCGTGGTCAACAAGCCGCAGGGCATGGTCACTCATCCCGCGCACGGCCACTTCTCGGGAACGTTGGTCAACGCGCTGCTCCATCATTTGCAGCGGCCCTCGGCGGGTGACACGATCCGCCCCGGCATTGTCCATCGCCTCGACAAAGGGACCTCCGGACTGCTGGTCGTGGCCAAAAACGAGCAGGTTCACCGCAAACTGACGGATCAATTCGCCGCCCACGA
Source organism: bacterium (assembly GCA_028711875.1). GTDB lineage: Bacteria > Electryoneota > RPQS01 > RPQS01 > RPQS01 > JAHJDG01. The sequence continues at coordinate 5,371 of JAQTRJ010000067.1, forward strand.
AGTCCGCCGGGTCTACAACGCGCTGGTCTGGGGACGCCTCCGCGAGCGCGAGGGCATCATTGACGCGCCGCTCGGCCGCCATCCCGGCGACCGCAAGCGGTTCGCCGTCGTCCGCCGCGGCGGCAAGACCGCCGTCACCACCTATCAGGTCGAGGAAGTTTTCCGCGACACCACTCTGCTTTCGCTCCGGCTGAAAACCGGACGGACCCATCAGATTCGCGCCCATCTCGAGCATCAAGGCCATCCCGTCTTCGGCGACGCCACCTATGGCGGCCGCCACAAACGGCTCTCCGGCATGTCCGGAGCGGATAAAAAACGCTATGCCGACTGGCTGGACACCCTTCCCGACGTCGCTCTGCACGCCGCCACGCTGGGCTTTATTCACCCGATCAGCGGCGACTATCTCGAATTCTCCGCCGCGCGTCCGGCCAATTTTGAGCGGATTATCGAGTCGCTCCGCGCCGATGCCCTCCTGTCGCTGAACAGCCCGCGCTGATTGCCGTTGACGGTCTCCGGCCCGGCACAGACTATCCGCTACTCGCTCCAATTTTCTCTAATCGCTTGACAATGTCTGAGAAATGGTCTATATTTACCTTTTCACAGTATTTTGCAAACTCCGAATTTCGAACACCTTCCCATGAAATCCGTCCGCAATCGCTTCATTCTTCTGGCCATCATCCTCGGACTGGCGGTCTATTACCTCTATCCCACCTTCCGCTACAACCAGCTCTCCGAGGAAGAGAATCAGAACCTCATCAAGCTGTCCAACCTGTCCCAGATTCCGCTGGATCGGCTGGCGATGGAAATTTATCGCGATGAGGTGGACTTCCATCCGCTGATCGAAGCGGCCAACATCCCCCGCGAGCAAAAGGACGAGGCGATCACGCTCCTCGAATACACCCGCGGCGATTTCCTGCAGGAAATGAAGAAGATGCGGCCGAAAGCCATCAAGCTCGGTCTGGACTTGCAGGGCGGAATGTACCTCGTTCTCGAAGTGGATATGCTGAAGATGCTCGACAACGAGGCCAAGAGCAAGGATCAGGATTTCACGCGGCTCATGACCGAACTGCGTCAGGCGGCGGAAAACCAGAACGTCGAAGTGTTTGAGGCGCTGCGCCAGATCGCGGCGCGGGAACATATCTCGCTCAATCGCTATTGGGGCGAGACCGGGCAAAGCGACAACACGATCATCAGCAATCTGGAAACCGCCGCCGAAGACGCGGTGGATCGCTCGCTGCAAATTCTCCGCAACCGCGTGGATCAGTTCGGCGTGGCGGAACCCTCCATCACCAAGCTCGGCACGCGCCGCATCGCGCTCGAGCTGCCCGGAGTGAAAGACCCGGTGCGCGCCCGCGAACTGGTCGGCCGCACCGCGCTGCTCGAATTCAAAATCGTGATCGAGCCTGAGCGTTCGCAGGATATTCTCACCAAACTCGACGCCGCCATCGCCGCACGGGCTAAAGGAGGCGCCGACACCACCGCCGCGCCGACCGATACCGCCGCCCTGACAACCGCGGCCACGGACAGCGCCGCGCTGGCTCTGGCCGACACCGCCAACGCCGCCCGCGACACCGGAATTACCAAGGCCGAAGATCTGTTCGGCGAAGCGGGCGCCGAAACCGCGCTGGACACGTCCGCCTCCGCCGACCAGCCGCTGCTCTCGCTGTTCCTGGGCGGTTCGCAGAACATTCTCGTGCCCCCCGAGAACCGCAGCCGCGTGATCCGCATGATTTCGGCCTACGAGAATCAGCCGCACATTCCCAGCGACGTCGAGTTCCTGTGGTCGAGCAAGTCAGAAACCGGAACCGACGGACGCGAGATGTGGCTGCTGTATCTGGTCAAGAAGCAGGCCGAAATGACCGGCACCACGTTGGAAGACGCGCAGGCGACCATCGGCTCCGGCTACGATCCCGAACAGTCCGGCCGCCCGGTGGTGAATATCCGTTTCAATCATGACGGTGCTCGCACGTTTTCGCGCGTCACCGGCGCGAACGTCGGCCGCCGGCTGGCCATCGTGCTCGACAATAAAGTGTACATGGCGCCCAACATCAAGGACAAGATTCCCGGCGGCAGTGCGGTGATTACCGGCTTGGACGATATGCCCGAGGCGCGCGACATCGGCATCGTCCTGCGCGCCGGTGCGCTGCCCGCTCCGGTGCACTCGGTGGAAGAGCGCACCATCGGCCCCTCCCTCGGACAGGACTCGGTATCCGCCGGCCAGCTCAGCCTGATTATCTCGTTCCTCGCCGTCGTGCTGTTCATGGTCTGGTATTACCGCGCCTCCGGACTCATCGCCGACCTCGCCATGATCTTCAACGTCTTCCTGCTCATGGCCGTGCTGGCCATGTTCCAGTTCACCCTCACCATGCCCGGTATCGCCGGAATCATTCTTACCATTGGTATGGCGGTGGACGCCAACGTGCTCATCTTCGAGCGCATCCGCGAGGAGCTCCGGCTTGGCAAGTCGGTGCGCGCCGCGATTGATACCGGATTCACCCGCGCCTTGCTCACCATCGTGGACTCCAACGTCACCACCGCTATCGCCGGCGTCGTGCTCCTCATCTACGGAACCGGTGCCATCAAGGGATTCGCGCTGACGCTGGTGGTGGGCATTGTCATCAATATCTTCACCGCCGTCTTTCTCACCCGGCTGGTCTACGACATGGCCACCCGCAATCGGCAACTGAAAACCCTGAGCGTCTGATGCCGCAGTTTTTTGCTAAACCCCACTTCAAGTTCGTCGCTCATCGGCGCCGGACCCTGATGATTTCCATCGCTATTATCGTGGCGGGAATCATCACCCTGATTATTCGCGGGCCGAATCTGTCCATTGACTTCACCGGCGGCCTCGACATGCAGGTCCGATTCCAGCAAGACGTCACCGTCAGCCAGGTGCGCTCCGCTCTCAGTGGTCTCAACGTCGGCGAAGTGAAAACCATCGCCGGCCTCGGACAAGTTGAGGACATTCTCATTCGCACCAAAGTCACCGGCTCAAGTGAGGAGACACAGCAGAAGGTGGAAGCCGCGCTGCGCGAGAGCTTCCCCGGCAACACGTTCGAAGTGCGAAACACCGCCGTGGTCGGACCGCGCGTCGGCCGCGAACTCCGCAACTCGGCGATTATCTCCGGTGTTCTGGCCGTGCTGCTGTTGCTCATCTACATTTCATGGCGGTTCCGATTCGAATTCGCCATCGGCGGCATTATTGCCCTCGTTCACAACGTGGGCATTGCGCTCGCCTTCGCCGCCTTCTTCGATTATGAACTGTCGCTCACGGTGCTGGCGGCGTTCCTGACTCTGGTTGGCTATTCCATCAATGATACCATCGTCGTGCTGGACCGCATCCGTGAGAACATGAAGAAACTGCGGCAGATGAGTCTTGCCGACATCATGGATCTCAGCATCAACGAAACCTTGTCGCGTTCGGTCATTACCTCGGTGACCGTGTTTCTGACGACGGTGGTGCT
>JAQTRJ010000068.1 GCA_028711875.1 bacterium
CCACGAGCATGAACGCCACCGCGGCGGGAATCGCGCCGGTCGCAGCGCTCCTGGCCGGAGACGTGCTGTATGCTTCATTTCCCGAGAGTCTTCGTCCGCGATTTTCCCCCGCTCACGCCGCCGCACCGATCCTGACGAGTCTCGTGCTGATCGCACTGCCGCTCGCCTCGTCGCTGTCCATCCAGACGATGCCCACCCTCTCATGGCGGATGGCGCTCGCCTGCGTGGTGCTCGCGGCGGGAGCGGCGTGGACGGCGCTGTCCCGTCTGCCCCGCTGGAGTTTCGCGTTTCTCTTTCTCGCCGCGATTCTGCTGGGAAGAGTTCTCGACATCCGCGAGCCGATTTTGGAATTGGGTGAAACCGTCGGCCGATACGAAGCGATCACCCTGCCCCAGCTGCTGTTCTATCTGGCGGGAGCGCTGCTGCTCGCCGCCCTGTTCTCGGTGTGGATCGGGCGTCGGCTTCGCCTCTCCGCACAAACCGACCAAACGTTTCAGTTCGGCGGCGAAACCCTGCGTCTCTTTTCACCGCCGCGACGCGCGCCGGAGATGGTCTCAACGGCTCAGCTCGCCGCCGTGACTCCCGAAGCGTATTCTGTTGTCGTGTTCGGCGATGTCACCGGCGCCGAATCGCCCCTGCACACGCGGCGCGGCGGATACTTCGCCTTCCGGGCGCTGGCGCGCATCATCGAAGAATTTCGTCCACGGTTCGCTGTCTCGCTCGGTGATTTGGCCACCCAAGCCACCCGCCCCGCTTATACGCGCGTGCGAAAGTTTCTGCGCGACATTCCGGTTCCGCTGGCCGTTACTCCCGGCAATCATGACGTGGTGTTCCGCGAGCGCTACAACGCGGCTCATTTCCACGCGCTGTTCGGTCCCGACAACGTCAGCTTTCGCGTCGGTTCCGTTCGTTTTCTGCTGCTCAATAACGCCTGGGGCGCGGTCGGCGAAGATCAAATCACATGGCTTGAGAAAATTCTCCACGAGGATACGTCCCCGTTCCGGCTGGTCTTCTGCCACAAGCCGCTGTTCGATCCGCGCGATGATGAATGCTACGCGATGGAAGTCCGCGAGCACGCCGAGCGGCTTCACGAATTGTTCCGCGTCCATTCGGTGACGGCGGTGTTCTCGGGACATATTCACTCGCTGTCGGCGCATGTGCGCGACGGCGTCACCTATATCGTATCCGGCGGCGCGGGATCGCGGCCGGTGGATGACGAAATACCCTATCATTATCTTTGGATTGACGCGAGCCGCTCTTCGCTTACCGTGCGCGCGCTGCCCTTGAGCGGAGCCGCGCGCGGCCGTCCCGCGACGCCTCTGCTCGAACTTCATCTTTCACCCCGGACATGAGACTGCGCGGCAATAAATCGCTCGGAAAGCCTCGCAGGATTCTCGTCGTGCAGTTGCGCCGCATCGGCGACGCGCTGCTGTGCAGTCCGGCCGTCCGCGCGCTGGCTGCATATTTCCCCGATGCCGACGTGGATTTCCTGGCCGAGCCGTCCGCCGCCGAAGTGTTTCAGGGAAATCCCCGCCTGCGGGACGTGCTCGTCGCGCCGACCGACACGTCGTTATCCTCGTTTTTTCGATTCGGCCGGGAGCTGCGCCGCCGCCGCTATGATTGGGTGGTGGATTTTTTCTCCAATCCGCGCAGCGCGCAGTTTGTGTTCTTCACCGGCGCGCGCGTGCGGGTCGGATTGGATCGCTTTGGCCGCCGCTGGAGCTACACGCATCGCGTGATCGAGGAAGCGGATGACCGCGACCTCTACGCCGTAGACTTGCGTCTGCGAATTCTTGAGCGTCTGAACGTTCCCGCCGCCGGGCGCGCGCTGGAGATTTTTTCGGATCACCGTGACGCGGCCGAGGCCGCCCGCGGGCACGACATGTTGGCGCGAGCGCCAAGCGGGACGCCGATCGTCGCGCTCGCCGTCGGCAGTCCCAATCCCGCCAAGTTCTATCCGCCCGAGTTGACGGCGCGTTTGATCCAAGGGCTGCGGGCGAACGGCTTTTTCGTCATCGTCACGTCCGGGCCGGGAGAGACAGCGCTCGCAGAGGAAACCCTCGCGCTTCTCGCCGATTCTCCTCCGCATCTGACCGGCGCGCGTGCCGCGAGTCTGGCAGCGCTGTACCGCCGCGCGAGCGTGTATGTGGGTCCCGATTCCGCTCCCAAGCACATCGCCGCCGCGTGCGGCATTCCGACGGTGGCTTTTTTCGGAGCAGGACGACCGGTAAACTGGCAGGACACGCAGAATCCGCAAGACACACTGCTCATCGCTCCCTGCGAACTGCGCCCGCATTGCACGGGAGCGGATTGCGCGCGTCGCCACTGTTTGCGAAGAATCTCGCCGGAGGAGATTTGCGCATCGGCAGCGAGATTCCGAACGCCCCGCCGGGAAGAACTTGGGAAATGATCGTAGCGGGTGTCCGGAATGAAAGATGAGTAGTATTAGGATGCGGATTTCGAAAATTGCAGAACATTATTGAGAATGGAGGGCAGTGATGGCAAATACTACTTACGCGATAAGGCACAAGATTCTTGTTTGTGTTTGCCTGCTTACGATAGCTTCGTGTCTCCATGTCGGGTGCAATTTCGCTGTAGCTCGGGAGTCCCGTTTTCGCGGAGAGGCACTCTCGAAGCTGCTTGAACGATATGGAGGTATGTCTGTTGAATTCAACTCCGTCCAGCCTCGCTATGTTCAAGGTCAAGAGGTTATGTTCCATTATCGAATTACATGTGCGATCGAGCGCCCTTGCCCGGAAATATCTAGGAATATTGTATTGACATGCAATGGTCAAACCGTAGACTATATAAGTATGTCAATATCGAGTCCGATTCCTCCGGGTGAGAGTAATACAATATACGAATCAACCATGTCAGCGAGTAACTTTTTTCAGGAGGATTCTGAAATCGAGTATGGATTCAGGCATTTATTACCCGGTCACTATGTTGGATACTTCGATGCGGGGATAATGTCTCCTGATTTTGAGTTTGACATTGATCCGGTTCCGGATTCGCTGTTGTCAGAATGGCAGCAGTTTAGCTATATAAATAAGTCATTAAATAGACATGTGATGACCATAACACCGGCAACGGCGGACAGCGTGCATGAGTGTCTGATCACGTTTCTCGATAAGGCCGGAGGTTCTCTATGGCGTAAGGAATCCCTGCGGCGCGGATTATTTTTCTACTCTACACGAATCGGCAGACCATTGCAGAGCGACGATAGCACTTTCTGCATGGAAATGCTACGAGCGTATGGACTTGAGGAGAATACAACGGCTAATCAGGTATTCGATTGTGCTTTCAACCTTTTTGCTCCCGGATCGGATAACGCAAAAGCAATGGCTCTAATTTGTGCCTTTGCTGAGAGAATTGGACGACAGGATGTGATTGAAGTTGCCAAGCAACACTTGAGCAGAGTCACTCCCAGATGATTCTCTATTTGGGTAGTGAGATATTGAATTCCATAAGCCTGCCCAGAAGCCGTTGCGGCAGTATGCTTTGTACCTGCAGTACCACGATACGAATTTGCGAGTGAACCGTGAGCCGAAACGCATTCCGTGTGTTTTTTGCGAATTATAACGTTAGCCTGTGTCCTAATCCATGTAAATCACATTCTGAGAGTGTTTAATGAATGATGACAAGATTCCGGACGCCCCGGCGGAAGGAACTCGGGTGAAATGATCGCAGCGGGTGTCCGGAATGACAGAGGAGCAATAAGGAAACGCAGCCGTGAAGGCTGCGTTTTCGATTGGTTGTCGCCGGGAATTACTTACCACGGAACTTTTCGAGCGTGCGGCGAGTCTTCTTCGTCGGGCGCGGACCGGATTCGCGTTTGGCTCCCGCGCGCCATTCGCGCCCGGCCGTCTCCACCTGCCGGAATTTCTCCAGCGTATCGGGCGCGGTCACCTCATCGTACATCCGCTTCGCATCCTGCTTCGACAGGTTCACGTCGGCAACCTCGTTCACCCGATAGGCGCGATACAAGCCGCGCATGCGGACTTTCACCGTATCGCCTTCGGCCACCAAGTCGCAGGCATCGCAGAATTTTTCGCCGATCATCACCTTGCCCTCGCGGCAGGCCGCCGTCGCCTGCGTGCGCGATTTAAACAACCGCGCGCGATGCAGCCAGATGTCCATGCGGAGTTTCATCGTCGCTCCCGATCATCCGTTCGTATGAGGCGGACGCAGCACGGCGCCGGGAGCCGCGAACCGCAGCAATAACTGATCGCCGATGCGCCGCGCCCGAGTGCGCAGTTCGTCGGTAACATTGGGATAGACGAACAGCGTCGCCAGCGTCGCCACGATGGTGGTCGGACCGAAGCTGCGCGACGGAAGCTGATCTTCGACGACGGCCTGAAAGAGTTCGGGGTACTCGCGCACGGCGTCTTCCACACGATCGCGTTCGCCGGCGCCTGCGTTCAGGGCCCGCAGATCACGCGCGACGCGCGGCAGATGATCCTCCAGCGGCTCGTCACCCGTGAGCAGCAGCGTGGCCAGCGCGGTGATCGCCCAGCCGTTGAGTCCGCTCTCGATTCGTTGATCCTGATAGACGCACAGCCAGTCGTAAGCGTCATCGCTGAGTCCCGTCGCCCAGTGTTCGAGATGAATCTCTTCCACGGCTTGCAGTCGGAGCGCCTGCCGCAGGAACTCCCCGCCCCACACCGGCAAAATCTCCTCAAGAATTCCCATCCGATCGAGCCACGCCAGCGCGCGGCCGCGCTGCGGAGATAGGAGAATCTCCCATAACGCCGGGCGCGCTTCGGAAGGAAAAACCACGATCGGCCGCGGCGCTCGTTTGAGCCAAAGCTCTTGCTCCTCCGTTGGCTCCGCATCGCCGGCCGCCCATCGCCGCGCAAGGTCCAGAAACAGCAGCGGCTTCGATTGGAAATCGGTTTCCGTGAGAGAATTCACATGCGTCCTTAAAAGAGTCGCGTTTCGTTCCTGTTTTCGCTCTCAATATAAGAATTTCCCGCATTTTGGCAAGCCGCACTTGCAACTCTCGGAAAACCTTAGCACATTAGCTCGTTAAGTCGTGACTCGAAGGTCAACCGACGGATTCGTGATGAAAGTTTCATGGACTTACCTCGCCGTGCTTGCCCTCGCCGCTTCGCTGTGGGCGGCGAACACCGAGAATAATTTACGACGCCATGTGCATTATCTGGCCGATGACGCTCGCGAAGGCCGGGGGATCGGAACGAAAGGTCTCGAAGAAGCCGCCGACTATATCGCCGCCGAATTCCGGGCCATTGGACTGGCCGGCGCGTTTGACGGCAGCTTTTTCCAACCCTTCGATATGGGATGGGGCGTGACACTGGGAGCGGAAAACCATCTTGCTTCATCGAGCCTCGCCTTCGACACCAGCAGCGGGATCATGCCGCTGGGATTTTCCAGCCGCGGCGTCGTGCGTGGAGCCGTCGTGTTCGCCGGCTACGCGATCACAGCGCCCGAATATGAATATGATGATTTCGCGGGCCTGGAAACGGACGGTCGGATCGTGCTCTGCATGACGGGCGAACCGGGCGAGTTCGATACGGCGTCCGTGTTCGAAGGCGTGAGCTACACGACCCACGCCACGCTGCGCGCCAAAGCCTCCAACGCCCGGCTTCACGGCGCAACGGCGCTGCTGGTGGTCGAAGGACCGATCTACGCGGGCACGACGGCGGAAGTTTTAAAGCCGCCGCGTTCGGATGAACCGTACATGGACTGCGGTATTCCGGCGCTGCGCGTGACCCGCGCCGCGCTGAGCGAATTCTATCCCGAGTTTGACCTCGAGGCAGTGCAGAAGTTTATTGACGGCAACACCGCGCCGCGCAGTTTCGAATTGAAAGGCGATACGCTCGATCTAACCGTGGATCTCGCGCGCGAGAGCGTGCCGGTGCGCAACGTGGCGGGGATTATTCCCGGCGACAGCGCCGTCATCGTGATCGGCGCGCACTACGATCATTTGGGTTACGGTCAGAGCGGAAGTCTCGACGAAAAGTCCGGCTCCGTGCACAACGGCGCTGACGACAATGCCAGTGGCGTCGCCTCGATCATCGAAACTGCCCGCAAGCTGACCGAACAGCCCACATCGCCGACGGTGCTGGTCGTGGCTTTCACCGCCGAGGAAACCGGTCTCGGCGGATCGCGATATATTGTGGATCACTTTCCGCTCGATCTCGATCGCGTGCGGCTGATGATCAATCTCGACATGGTCGGCCGCGTCCGCGAGAACAAACTCACCGTCAGCGGCTGCAAGACGGCTGAGGAATTTCCCGCGCTGGTCGAGAGTGCGGCGCAGGCCAGCGGACTCGACGTGACCTGCAAGGGCGACGGCTACGGGCCGTCCGATCACATGAATTTCTATCTCGTGGACAAGCCGGTGCTGTTCCTGTTTTCGGGCGCGCATGAAGACTATCACCGCAGCACGGACGACGCGGACAAGCTGAATTATCCCGACATGGCGCGCGTCGTCACACTCACCACCGATTTGGTGCGAACGATCGGCGCGGTCACGCCGCCGCTCACCTTCGTTAAAACCACTGAACCTCCGCAGGGCGGCGGCCGTTTTCGCAGCGCGTTCGGTTCGATTCCCGATTTTTCACAGCCTGATTCGCTCCTCGGCATGCTGTTGTCCGGCGTACGCGAGGGCGGTCCGGCGGCAAAAGCGGGGCTTATGCGCGGTGATCTGCTCCGGCGTTTGGGAAAAGTCACCGTCAACAATATCTACGATTTGACCTACGCGCTGCAAATCTACGCGCCGGGCGACACGGTAACGGTGGAGTACGTTCGCACAGGCGAGCCGCATTCCACGTCGGCCGTTCTGGAGCACTCCATCCGCTGACATCATTGCAGACGGCATTCTGGATACCGCGCCGTTCTCATGTCTCGTTTCTGATGTGTCCTGCGCGGGCGTCCAGAACTTCCCTCGAAGGCGACCCTAACTTTACACAGGATCACCATGAAACTTATTCCACTTATTCTTTTGTTCGCAACGGCAGCCTTCGCCGCAGAACCCCTCAGGTTCGAAGGGGAAACTCATCTGCGCAACGTTCGCCAGTTGACCTTCGGCGGCGAGAACGCCGAAGCCTACTTCTCGATGGACGGCACTCGGCTCGTTTTCCAATCCACCCGCGATTCGTTTCAATGCGACCAGATTTTTACCATGCAAGCGGACGGCAGCGGAATCGCGCTGATCAGCACGGGAAAAGGCCAAACCACGTGCTCGTATTTCATCCCCGGAACCGATGAAATCATCTATTGTTCGACCCACGATCACGCGCCCGAGTGTCCGCCCAAGCCGGATCGAGCCCAAGGATACGTGTGGGGACTCTCCGAGTTCGACGTGTATCGCTGCAACCACGACGGCTCGAACCTGCGCCGTCTGACCGACACTCCCGGCTACGACGCGGAAGCGGCGGTCAGTCCCGACGGCAAGGAAATCGTGTTCACCTCGGGGCGCGACGGCGATCTCGAACTCTACAAGATGAACGTGGACGGCTCGAACGTGCGGCGCTTGACCTACACCGTCGGCTATGACGGCGGGCCGTTCTTCTCGCCCGACGGGAAGTCCATCGTCTATCGGTCGTTTCATCCGCGCAACTCCGCTGAGCTCGCCAAGTGGAATAGTCTCTGGAGTCAGCAAATGGTCTCGCCGGTGCGGTTGGAGTTGTGTGTGATGGATGCGGATGGCGGCCATCAGCGGCAGGTAACCGAGTTGAACGGCGCGAATTTCTGCCCGTATATGCACCCGTCCGGCGAATGGATTATTTTCACCTCGGATTTCGCCGACTCCGCCGGTCACGGCATGCCCAACTTTGATTTATATCGCGTCCGCACCGACGGCTCCGATCTCGAACAGATCACCTTCTCGCCGGTGTTCGAGGGCTTTCCGATGTGGTCCTATGACGGCAAGTATCTCGTGTTTGCCTCCAATCGCGGCGAACGCAAGGAGCGCGGCGAAACGAACATCTTCATCGCCGAGTGGGTGGAGTGACTGAAGAAGGTTGTCGAAGAATCGCGAACGAGGCGGCCACATGGCCGCCTCGTTCGTTTGGGAGGAGAAGATGAGAGACAGACTGCTATCGGAGTAAGACGATTTTACGGATGTCCGTGCGTCCGGCGGCTTCGAGCCGCGCGAAATATACACCGGTGGAGAGCGCCGTCCCGCCGCCGTCGCGCGCGTCCCACAGCACGTGATGCACGCCCGCCGGCAGTTCGCGTTCGATAGCTTTCCCCACTTCCTGACCCAGCACGTTGAAAACGCGCAGCGTGACCGGCCCGCTCGCGCTGAGATTCAGCGTGAACATGGTGGCCGAATTGAACGGGTTCGGATACGGCTCGCCCAAACTGAGCCGCTCGGGAATCGCCTGCACCTCGATGTCGCTAATTTCGTTGATCGCGAGGATGCCGTTGACGTGATTGCGGAGTTCGTAGCGCAGCCGCAGGTCGGGCCGCTCGCCGGAAGGCGTGACCACGTCGAGAACTGCCAGCACGCCGCTGCCACTGACCGACGGGTTGTCGCGATTCAGCCGTCCTAAGCACAGGTCTGCCGCCGCGCCGTCCACGCGATGGAGAAACAGCGTGTTGCCCGCGCCGAGGAAGTCGCCCGAACGCACCGCCAGAATCGCGCTGCCCGGCGTCTCGATCTGCGCGAACAGATGCGCGGTGGTGAGCTGCGTCACGTCGCGCGCCTGCAATTCAATCGGCCATCCGGTCTCGGTGCGGCGCGCCGCGGC
>JAQTRJ010000069.1 GCA_028711875.1 bacterium
CGATAAGACAATTCCTTGAAATGAGGATGTCCAAGCGGGGCGCGGACTTTTACGCCCCGCTTTCTTTCCCCCGCGATCTCTTGACTTCATAGTCGCGGTTCGCTACATTAATGCTTGTGCCTCATTGCACAAGATTGCTCATGTCGGCGAATGCGACCCACACACTCCACTATGAGAGGTTTCCCATGTCCAAGAAATGGCTACTCATTCTGCTGGTTATCCCGCTCCTCGTTTTTCTGGGCTGCCCGAAGGACGACGACGAAGAAACTCCGCCCACGCCGCCGACGCCGGACGACGCCAGCGGTTCGGTGCGCAGCGACGCTTCGGGAGTGATCGAGACTCCCCTCGGCGCGCGTATTTCCGTTCCGGTGGGCGCGGTCCCGCCGCTCGAGAATGGTAACGCAGGTACGATGGTATTTTCCATTGAACGGAACAACAGCATTCTGGTCTCTCCGCCCACCGGCGAGACGATGATTTCGGATATTTATCAGTTCGGTCCCGAAGGCTTCACGTTTGCGCGGCCGGTGGAAGTTACCCTTCCCGTTCCCGAGGGCGTAGATCCGGAGGCGGCCAGCCTTTGGAGACATAATCCCGTCACGGGGCAGGCGGAATTCTTCAGCTCTTCGTATGATCCGACCACGCGGAAGATCAGCGCGCAGACCTATCAGTTCTCGCCGTGGTTTGTCACCGGCCACAGTCCCGACTCCACCGTGTCCGGGTGCATCCGCGTAGCGAACATGAGCCATACGTCGTGGCTGATGGTGTGCGTGGAAGAGTACACTCTGCTGTATCCGGGGCAGGGGGCGTGGATGGCGGAGAGCGGCGGCGGACCGTTGTTCGCGCCGATCGGCACCATCGGCTGGGCCAGCACCGGCAACTGGTATCTGCCGCAGGGAACGTTTAATCTCTGTCTGCAGCGCGAAAGCGAAACCAATCCCGGACACTACCAGCACATTTTCATGGAGAACGTGGTGGTGCATCAGCCGTGGCGCTACAACGATCCGCGCTGCACGGAGATCAGCAACGGCAGCTTCACCAGCCCCGACACCGGCCGCTGCGCGTGTATTCCGGAAGAGACGAGTTCCGTCGGCACGGGCGATATTCAGGTGACGCTGACGTGGCATACTCCCGAACCGGGCGTGGACTTGGATTTGTGGGTGATGGATCCGGACAGCGAATGGTGCTACTACGGCAATGGGCAGGCTCCGAACGTCACCACGTCGGGTGGACAGCTTGATCGCGACAACCTGTGCTGGAACTACGTGAACGGTTGGCCGGAGAACATTTATTGGACGCAACCGCCGCCCGCCGGGCAATACATTGTGGCCGTGGACTGGTTCAGCACGTGCGATACCATCGCGGTCGGCCCTCTGTCGTTCAACGTCCGCACGGTGGTGCGGGGGACAACCCGAACCTTCACCCAGACTATTCAGGAATACGAGAACATGCACGAGGTCACACGGTTCGCGATCAGCGGACCGCAGGTAGTTTTCCTGCCGCCGCGCACCGACGTGGACTATTCGAATCTGCGCAAGCCCGAGAAAACGCGGTAATTTTCGAGTGTGACGATTCCCATGCGGCGCGCCCCGAGCTTTCGGGGCGCGCTTCTTATGTTGAAGAGATGTGCCTGTCGTTCCCGCCGGGAAAAGGAACAGGGACGCACGTGTGTGCGTCCCTGTCAAGTTCCTTCTGACCGTTCCGTCAGAGTCGGCAACTACCAGCGCTGACGACGCTCGGGCTTGCCGCCGCGCGCCGGGCGCTCGCCCTGCGGCCGGGCCACGTTGACCAGAATGTTCCGGCCCTGCAGCTCGGTCTCGTTCAGCTTGGTGATGGCGGCCTGCGCTTCGTCGTCGTTGGACATTTCGACAAAGCCGAAACCCTTCGAACGACCCGTCATCCGGTCGGTGATGACGCTGGCGCGTTCCACGGAACCGTGGGATTCGAACAACGTCTTCAGATCGTCGTCGGTGACCGAGTACGCCAAGTTGCCTACGTAAATGTTTACCATGATTTCGCCCTTTCTGGACTCTGGGGATGGCGCCCCTAACCTTCGTCACCTCATCTCATCGCCAGGCCGAAAGGGACTCGAAATCCTCCTCCCCCGTGACACGGGCCTGCGACCAGGGCTTTGTGCCCGACTACATCGAATGGCTGCTCATAGTACTCCCCTGAGCCAACCAGTAATGAATATACATAAACCGTCCTGAAAACGCAAGCCTTTTCTCGATCTTTCTACCGAATGAGCAGAACCGGCCGGGAAAGATGGCCTTTCTGTCCGGTAAGCCGCACGAAGTACATGCCGGTCGGAAGCGCCCCGGCCTGAAGGACTACCCGGTGCTCTCCGGCAACCATCGGCCCACTGGCCAGAACCGCCACCCGCCGCCCCAGGGCATCGAACAGCGCAAGTTCGATGGTCTCGGGCCCATCCACAGAAAACTCGATCGTTGTTGTGCTGTTGAACGGATTCGGATATACGGAATTCAAAACAAATGTCTGTGTTGTAATAGAGTTACGTGGGAAAACTCCCGACGTCTCCGTCATCACGATGTTGATCCCTTCGGGAGCGCTCCCCTGCTCAACCACAATCGGTTCCGGGGTCGTGCCGCCATAAAACCCGCGCGGCTCGCCCTCATCCCACGTCAAATTTGTGTTCAGATCCATGAATGCTGCCACATAGTAGGTGGTGAAGCTGTCCACCAGAGCGGTATAGGTGCCGATACCGGTGTTGGTGAACAGAACACCTCCGCCGTGAGGCAAGCCCTCGAAATCGGGCGTATAGGAGGCATAGATCAGCGTGAGGCCGGTCTGGGTTCCCTCATAGCTCACCGAACCGGAGAAGCCTCCCTGCGTGGATTCGTACAGCTCGATATCCACCCCCGAAGAATCGCCGAGTAATTCGAAAATCGTCGGGATTTCGCCGCCATAAAAACCGCGCGGCTCGTCGAGATCGGGAGTGATACTCGTGTTCAGGTCCTGATAAGCGAACAGCACGTAGCCGCCCGCCTCGACGTTGGGAATCGTATAGGTGTTGAGAATCGGAATGACAACGGTCACGTACACGGTGTCCAGCGTGATCGGCACCGCGGCCACGTATTTCAGCAGCGTAAAACCAGTCTGCCCGCCGGTCACATGCCCCGACAGCGTGTACGCATCCGCCGGCTTCCCTGCGGCGACCAAGGACAGCTGAAGCAAAGCGAGAAAAAGGCGTTTCATGAAACTCCCTTGTGTGAGAAGCCAAGAAACCAAATGCGAAAATACGAAAACGCGAAAAACAGAAAAGCAGATAAGTGCTCGCCGCGCCGGATTACGCGCAACAAAGTTCGCCGAGCCGGGCGTCCCCGCCCGGCCGGAACATTCGCCTCGCCACGCCGGATTAGGCGCAATCATCTTCGCCGAGGCATGCGTCCCCGCGTGCACCGAATCTTTCTCCCCGGTGGTGACTCTCCAGAGTCACCCCCTCCCCCCCTCTTTCATTCTGAACGCAGTGAAGAATCTCCGCCCCCACCGCGCTCATTTGTCTATATGCCGCTTCGCGCCTAAATTATTCCACGCCAGATTTACCAATTGAATCAGTGCCACTTTCTTCTCCCGCTACCAACCTGTTCCCATAACGCTTCTTCCGGTCGAAGCAATATATGTCGGCCTATTCCTCGATCCCGACTGCATTTTGTCTCTGCAGCAATTCTTCAACTAATAATACTATTTTCTGCTCTTGGTCTTCATTATGATTGAGGTCCAGATCAGCGAAACGGATCGTCGGATGAAGCTGATTCGCATAGACAGCCAGTTTCTCACTAAGCATTCCGCAGCTCACGAAAACAACTGGAGTATGGGGGCTGACTGCCGCAATCTGCAGCGTCTCGAAGAGCGTGGACTCGTCAAACGAGCGATAACAAATAAAGGGACGTATAAATACCCGTTGCTGATCATGCCCAATCCTCAGGGCCGTAGAACCCACTTCCTCGGACGCGTCCACAACTTCATACCCGGCTTTTTCGAATAGAACCGTAGCAGTGGCCAATAAACTTGCCGCAACGGCATTCTCTTCGCGCAGCAGTCTATCGTAATCTTGCGGCCGCGTGAAGGAACTCGCCGGAGATAATGCGATTTGTTGAGAAGGTGAGACTCGTTTCTTCGTGTGTTCCCCAAAGGATCGCTCGACGAAAACCGCAAAGTATCCCATAAATCCCACCATGATCAATGTTCCCAGGAACCCGAGCTGAAGCAAGGCAAAATAGAGGTGTCCCCACGGGAAAACCGGTTCAATACCGCTGAAATTCGGGACAAGATTACCGAACACGGGAATGCTCCGTAGCATCTGCTCGACAACAAACCGAACCCAAACCATGTTGTGGTGCGGAGTCAACTCTCGACCAGTAAACAACGACTGCGGCGCGAGCAGGGACAAGTCTACGGAGAGCAAAAGAAACATCCCAAAGCTGCCGACGAGCACCAGGCTTGCCGCCGCGACAATGAGCGTCGCTCCATGATCTACAATGTACGATGCAAGCTTCATTGACCTGTCCGGCGAATCAGCGGTGAGATCATCGGGCCTGTTCTCGGATAGCATCTCATCGCGTGTTTCTTGAAGCCTCCAATATCTTCCTTTGGTGCGGATAGCGTACCGTAAATATGAAACCTGTTTGCTCAGAATCCGTCCTATAATCGCAAACAAGAAAAGCGCCGCCAAACAGATGAACAGATAAATAATGCGGAGTGCGATAGATGTGGTCATCTGATAAGACGCCAGAGAAACGATCAGTAATCCAATGAGTGCGAATAGAACCGCAAAGCCGAGAAACTTGCCTGTCAATAGAATGGCCAAGGCAGTTTCAGACAAATGAGACCATGCCTTTACAAGGAATTTCCAGACGTGTAAACCAGCGGTGACCAACAGAGCAACGACCGGCAATACCAGCAAAGTCAACACAATAATCACCGGTCCCAAGATAATAACCAGCGTGTTAAGCAGCACGCGCGATGTGCGCGGCATTGCCGCGATCTTGGGATTCAAATACCGAAAGACTTCTTTATATGACCATTTCATTATGGATCACAAACGTTGGAAATAAACTCTCTCCCCGGTGGCGACTCTCCAGAGTCACCCCTTCCGCATGGGCCTTAGCGATTGGCCGTGACCGTGTAAAATGCGCGCTCGGCCGAATCGGACAGCACGTAGTGCGTCAGCGTGGTCATGCCGATGTATTCGAGCGGCCCACCCGCATAGTCCGCACGAAAGATGCGGTAGAAAACCGCGCCGGGCGACGCCTGCCAGCGCAACAGGAATCGTCCCTCGTCCCAAGCGAGCGTCACGGCTCCCGGCGCGGTAATCACGCCCACGTCCACCGCCGCGACCGGCGACGGCGCGCTGCGGTTGCCGTTGCGATCCACCGCCCGCACCGCGTAATAGAACGTTCCGGATTCCACGCTGTCCACCCAAAGCGTCGTAAAGGATACGGCGTAGATCGCGGCGGCGGTGTCGGGATCGAACGGCGTGTCCGCGCGGTAGATCGCATAGCCGTACAAGTCGGAATCGGAGACCGCGTCCCACGTGAGCTCGGCGCCGCCTGCGACTTCCAGCCCGGCCAGCCGCTGCGGTGCGGCGGGAGATAAATTGTCCACGCTGTAGCCGCTGTCCAGCGGCGTGTCCCAGAAAGCCAGCGGATTGACCGACTGTGAACGCACGAAGTAGGCATAATAACGCGTGCCGGTGTCATTGGAATCGGAGAGCGTGGGCACGATCTGACCGTAGCCTTCCAGCCCGGCGGCGGGCAGCGTGGCGATCAGTTCGTAATTCTCCACGACGGCCAGATTCACCTTGCGATAAATCGAGTAGCTGGCAATCCCCGGCCGCGCGTTATCGCCCGGCGACGGCAGCCATTCAAGCATCAGCTCGCGTCCGTTGTCGTGCGGTACGTCGAGGAGCGATTCGATTTCAGCGGAGAAATTTTCCGCGACGAACGCGCCCACGTCGGCGCGTGTGCCGTCAGGATCGTTGTAGACGGGATTCGGATCGCCGCGATTGATGGCCTGCGAACCGGCCGTGAGATGGAAATCGCGCTCCCAGAAATTTTCGAACGCAGGATCGGCATAAAAACTGCCGCCGAGGCCGTGATACTGCGTGTCGGAGGTCAGGCAGTAGGCGACGGAAGACGCGCTGCCAATGATCTGCCGCAAGCCGTCGTTCTCGACCACGATGGAATGCCGCAGCATTGCCGGCACCGACAGCTTCACGGCCGCGCTGTCCGATGGATTCAAGACCACCGTCAGGTTGCGGAGTTCGAGCGCGCCGGTGTCGTAGGCATTTTCGAGGCTGATGGCACTCGCCGCTCCGCCCGGATTGAGATTGTCATGGAACAGACAACGTTCGAGCAGCGGCCCTGCGCCGGGAATTTGTTTCGCGGCCTGCGCGCGGAACGCGGGCACTTGATGGCTCGCGCCGCGTTGATTGTAGGCAAACGTTGAATTCGTGATCCGCGCCTCGACGGGTGACAGGGCGGGAATTCCCGCCAGCAGCACGGCTCCGCCGGTGTTGTGCGTGAATTCAAGCGAGTCTCCCTGAACGCGGCAAACATCGCCCGCCGTCGCCTCGGCCATCAGCGCGCCGCCCAGTGAAAAGGCGAAATTGGAATCGAACGCACAAGCTTCAAGCAGCAAATTCACGTTCCGCGCGCAGACCGCGCCGCCGCTGTCGGCACTGTTCGATTGAAAAATACAATCGCGCACGACGAGCGAATCGCCGCTGCCGCCCGCCGATAAAGCGCCGACTGCGGCAATCGCTCCGCCCGCTCCCCCCGTTGTGTTGTTCAGGAAGGCACAGTGAAAAATTTTCGCCCGCGTGAGATCGCTCAAGCCAACGTGGATCGCCGCGCCGCCGCCCGGCTTGGTGATGCCGACAAACTCCGCGCTGTCCACGTCCAAATTTCCGTTCGCGATTTCCACCCCGCCGCCGAGAAAGCGCGAGCCATGAATGCTCACGTCGCCGCCGTCGGAGCGCAACGCAAGTCCGTTGCCCTCGAATTCCGAGCCAAGAATCGTCATGTTCGCCGCGGAAGTAATCGCACAACCCGAATTTTCCGAAACGCGGCAGTGTTCCAAAGTCAGCGGTGGCGTGACCTGCAGCGCGCCGTTGGCAAACCCGGACACGTGCGTGTGTTCGAGCGAGACAGGCGTGTTTCCCAAAAGCTGAATCATCCCCTGCGCGGCGGGCGCGCCCTGCGCGAGCAGCCGCGTGGGAAGCAACTCGGTGCCTTCGGCGCGGAAATCTCCCTCCACCATCACGACGGAGACCGTGGAATCCACCGTGAGCGTGTGCGAGAGCAAGACCAGCGAATCGCCCGCCGGAACACGCACGGTATCGCCGACCAGCGTCATCGGCGGGCTCGCGTCGCTGAACGTGCCTCCGACGTCGCCGCAGCGGCATTGTCCGCCGCCCGACAACCGCGAACGCAGCGGCGGTTCCTGAGACGAGAACGCCGCGCCGCTGGTCACATTGAAATTTTCGTAAGGCGCGACCAGATCGGCGGCAAGGTTCCCGCCGCCTTCGTCGAAGCGGTAATAGCTGACGAGACCGGGCGTGCCCGTGAGCAGGGTGACGTCCTTCAGACACCACGCCTGCCGGCCGCGGCGGGCGGTATTCCAGAAGCGCAGTTCGTCGAGACGGCCGTTGAAGAAAGTCGAGAGCGATCCGCCGTCGAGCACGGCCCCCAGCCGCACCCCTTCCGTGGTGTTGCGCAGCGTGCCGTTCAGCGTCTGCGATGTCTTGAGTTCGCCATCGAGATAGAGTTCAGCGACGTGATTGGCGGTGTCATAGACCAGCGCGACGTGATGCCACGCGCCGTCGTGAATCGGCCCGCCCGCGCGCAGATCAAGCAGCTGCAGCGTCGTTTGAATGCGCGCGAAAACGGTATCGGCCGCGCGGACGGAGAGCAGATAGGAATCATCAAGCGGCGAACCCGAATTCTGCCAGAACTTGCCGACCAGCACTCCGTCGTGGGGCGCGTTGCTCTGAAAGCGCAGCTCGATGGTGAACGAACCGGGAAAATCGAACACGGCGGCGTCGGGCGTGGTCGCGTAGGCGGTGGACGCCGACAGATCGAGCGAGGATGAGGCATGGCACCACGTTGCCAAAGCGAGGAGGAGCGCCGCCGCGATTCCGACACACCGGACGGTTAGCAACGATGGGGCGAGAATCACGACGCGCTCTCGACATGGAGTCGGTCGTGGAGGTTCCGGCCGGGTGGCGCGTGGCGCGAGGGTTCTGCTCGCGAATAGTGGAACGCTGAACCCGGATCGGCGAGTCTTCCGAGATAGTTTCATGAAGTTAAGATGATGATTTCCCGGCGGAAAATCAAGCGGTCTGTTTTCGACAGGTTGACATAACTGCAACTTTTTTCATCGGATACCCTTCACAAATAAAGAAGCCGGGAACCTCGGGCGGAACGATTCGTTTATTTCATGTGACGGCCTCGGAGGAGTGCGGGGCAGCCCGGATAACCTTAACAGGAGCCAATCGCTAAATGAACTCGCGTGGATTTGCGAATCGCAGCCTTTTCTTCGCCATGACTCTGATTGTGATCGGTGCGGCAGCCGGGATCCTGCTGACGGCCCGAATGGACGGAACGTCGTCGAGCCTGGCGCAGCTTCCGGCGCCTCCGGTCAATTACCGCTATACATCCTCCATTCCATT
>JAQTRJ010000070.1 GCA_028711875.1 bacterium
ACCGCGAATGCTGCGCCGCTGATCGCCGGAGTGTGAAAAGGGGAAGTCTTACCAGCATATCCAGAAACAATCCTGCGGAGGCCATTCAACGCCTGCCGGGGACGGAGGATGGTCTTCAGTTCGGGGAGGTAGTTCAGAAACTCACGGGGCAGCGAGGGAAACTGAAAGGTCGAATCCTGCGGCTCGCCATCCGTGTAGGTCAGAGTGGCTCCCACCACTCCCGCCGACGGCTTGTCCCGTAAAAAGTCCAGAATCCGAGGCAGCGTTCGCCGCGGCATCAGCGTGTCGGGATTAAGCGCCAGCACGATCCCCCCGCCCGCCGCTGAAAATCCGCGATTCAGTCCGGCCGCGAAACCCAGATTCTCCGTCAGGGCGATCAGGCGAACCTCAGGAAACTCCGATCGAATCCACTCCACCGATCCGTCGCGGGATGCGTTGTCTATCACAATCACCTCGAAATCCGCCTCATCACGGACGCGCCGAAGCGAGCGTAAACATCCCTCGATGACTTCCCGCCCGTTGAAACAGACGATCAGAATGGAGAGTTCCGGGGAAGGCCTGATGGAGTCGGATTTCATGGAGAGTTAATATGCACGCTTTCCGTTTTCCATGCAAGTCCGTTGGATGAATCAGGCCAAAAAAAACGCGGCGCCTGCGCACCGCGTGCCAAATCATCGTCATTCCGGACGCCCGCCGTCCTCATTATCATTTGCCACACACACTCCGGCGGGTCGTCCAGAATGACGAGACTTCTAAAAGACTAATCCCGCCGCCCGCGTGGACGGTCGCGACCCTTCTCGTCGCCCAGTCTCGCCCCACGCCGCTCTTCAATGAATTGGTGAATCCGCCGCGGCAGCTCATCCATCAGGATCGAACAGCGCGATACCTGTTGGGGCGTGAGAAACGCTCCCACGTCCGTCAGCAGCTTCCGCTTCATGTCGGAGATCCGCCGTTCGCTTTCCATCTGCTGCGTGAGCAGGTTGTCCACCTGGGTCTTGTCGGCTTCCGGATTGTGCGACAGCTCGTCCATCTCCGCGCGCCGTTTGTGCTGTTCCCGCATCAGTCCCTCAGCTTCGTTCTGAAACTGCCGGAACACCGGGAAGAACTTCTCGGCCTGCTCGGGAGTCAGATCGAGTTCCGTGGCGAACTTGCCGATGATCACCGTCTCCATTTTTTCCCGCTCCCATCGCGGCGGTTGATCCGGCGGCGGCGCGCCCGGACCATCCGACTCGTCCGGCGCGGGCTGCGCCCACGACGCGCCGACCAGCAGAAACGCGGCCAGCACGGTCAGAACAGCGAACGACCGCTTAGAAAAAATGTGTCGCTTCAAGTTCACTGATTACCTCCACAAGGTCTTGGGATTCGAGACTGAGCAAGACATCCGTAAGGGGCTGGCTGTTGGCGGCATTGGACTCCCACACCTCCGTCACGGAGGCCACGTCCAGATAGACGGCGAGCGTTTCGGCGGGGACTTCGCTCGCCGCGAGGGTCTCCATGTCCAACACGGCCACCGGATCGGTCACCGCCGCGTAGTCCGCCACCGGGGAATCGGTCAGAAGAGACGGTGCGCCGCCGGGCCGCCAAATCCGCAGGCTCAGCACCGCCGCGATCAGCATCACTCCCACCGTCGCACTCGACAAGATCAGCCGCGCGCTTCCGAAAACTCCCCGCGCCCGCTTCGGCGATTGCGCGCGTTCGATCCGCTCCCGCACCGCCGTCAGGAACATCGCGTCCGTGCTCACCGGTGCAGCCAGCACGCTTTCACTCGACACGATGTTCCACCGGCGGCATTCCTTCAGCGCGCGCGCCACGTCAGCGTCGTTCGCCGCCAGAAGTTCGGCTTGCACGAGCAGGTCCCCGTCCACGGTGTCCAGCGGTTCGAGCAGAGCTTCCAGGATATTTTGACGCGTGTACTTCATGATGTGGTCTTTTCGCGGCGGTATCGCAGTGCTGGCTCCTGAACGAAGTGAAAGATCGCAGCAGACTTGCACTTTCATCGCGGTGTCGGCTGCTTGCAGCCGACCCGCTCACCTATTCTTTGCCTTCGAGATACGGCCCCAGCGTCTTCCGCAGTTTCCGCACCGCCTGAAAATAGTTGGCCTTGATCGTTCCTTCGTCGCGATCCATGATCTTGGCGATCTCCGCGTGCGGCAGACGCTGAAAGTGCCGCAGAATGAACACCGCCCGCTGCTTTTCCGGAAGCTCGGCGATTGCGGCTCGTGCGTGGACCGAAAGCTCGGTGCGCTCGAGTTCTTCATCGGGGCGTTCCCGGTGCGACGTCGCCTGCTGCACCTGTTCGAGTCCGAAAAACGAGCGGGTCTTGCGCTGTCGGAGCACGTTCAGACTCAGATTCACCGCAATGCGATAGAGCCACGTGTAAAACGCCGAATCGCCGCGAAATCCCCCGATGGACTGATAGGCCCGAACGAATACCTCCTGAGTGATGTCCTCCGCCTCGTCGGCATTGCCGATCATCCCGGCGATCGTGATCTGCACGTTGCGCCGATGGCGAAGGACTAACTCATTGAAAGCCCGTTCGTTACCACCTCGAAACTCCCGAACAAGCTCCAGATCGCTGGGAGGCTCCGCTGTCAACGCTTCATCTCTGAGACAAGGGAGTTTTCGATTGGTTTAATCACGAGCCGTGCGGCCCGCCGGAAAAGTCGTGGACAGGCCAAAACGGTGCAAATATCCCACTTCACCCTGAGAAGTCAAGGCATAATCAAAGGTCAGCGTACTCGCGTGGATTCCAATCCCGCATGAAAAGCCAGCCAATGCGTCGCGATCAAGCCCAACCCGCTGATCCAGCCCCACGGAATTGTACCCGAGACGGCCCTGCACATACTTCGAGAAGTCCACCTCAAGACCTCCCGCCCCGCGCAGGTCGTCCGCTTCCGTGTAATCCCCCGAGAATGAGAAGCGCACCGGCAGATGCTCGAGCGGAGCCGACAGCCCAAGCCGATAGGTCGTGGGCAGCGGATCCTTCTCTTCGAGAAACGCCGCCGTGGCGAAACCCAGATGGAAAACGCCCACCCCCACGCTCCAGTCGTGATAGCCCGTGTGATAAAGAACTCCCATGTCCATCGCCACCGCCGAAGCGGTGTAGCTGTCAATCGTGCAGTTCAGGTATTTCAGCGAGACACCGCCGCTGAGATTTTCCCGCAGTCCGCGCGCCGCGGAAGCGGTCACCAGCACGTCCGACGCGCCGAACTCGCCCTGTTTTTCGCCGTACTCGCTGGCGCGGTCAAAACTGCCATAGTCGAAATACGTCAGTCCCAAGCCCACCACTCCGATCTGGCGGATCGGTCGCGCGTACGAGAGATTTCCCGAATCCAGATCCATCACGTGCTTGAAAAATCCCGCTGAGGCGATCGGATGAGACAGATCGGCCAGCCCGGCCGGATTGGAAAACAAGCTGTGCAGATCTCCGCCGACCGCGATCTGGCTTCCGCCGAGTGCGCTGCTGCGGGCGAAACCGTCGGTGCGCAGCAGTTCGAAGCCGGTCGTGCCCGGCGAACCGGCGAAAGCGGCGGTCGTCACCAGCATGAGGATCAGGATGGGATTCAGCGTTCGCATGTCACGTCTCCATGAATTGTGACCGAGGATGTGGTTCAACTTCGTCCCCAATTCCAAGGGCAATCTCCTCCTGCTGACTATCGGGATAAAAAATTCCGTAAAACGACCAGGTTATTCTGGACACCGCGCGATCCCACACGCCGGAGCGTATGGATTAGTAATCGGAAAAGCGCGGGCGTCCAGAATCTCCCGTTGAAATGATTGTCATTCTGGACACCCATTCGCCGCAATCTCGGAATTCGAAGAACATCTTCTTCCGAACGGGGCGTCCAGAATCTCTTGTCCGCTTTCCCATACACCTCTCACCCGCCGCATACGGCCTCAGTTCCCGGCCGGTGGCTCGTCGCCAGGCGGTTCGTCTCCCGGCGAAGCCCCCTCCATGCGCTCCTGCAATCGCCCCCGCACCACCGTGTAGTTGATCGTATAGGGCGGCGCGCTTCCGTCTGCGGGTTCCCGTACCCGGCTCTCCTCATGCTTCCATCTTTGCAAAATTCGCCGCCGCCTCAGGAATACCGCCACCCCCGCGGCCAGGACCAGCACCACGAAAGCGCTCGCGACCCACGTTTCGACGTCGCCTAAAAAGGAAATCCGGTAGTGTTTCGTGACATAGTCCAGATAGTCCGCCTCGAACGCCCCCGTCGTCAATCCGAAGATCGTGCGAAACGCTTCGTCGAACGGTTGCCCCTGCCGCACGGCATGAATTAGATTGGAAATCCCCGCCATCCCCCAGCGCTTCTCCATCCATCCAACCGCGATCGCCGCTTCCGCATAGCCCTGCCGCGCGGCTTCGTCGTTCATGCCCATCAGCCCTTCGATCCCGCGCAGGCCAAACAGCCGTCCGCTGACCGCCGCCCGCCCGATCAGGGCGTCGTCGCGATAGTCCATCTGTTCGGCCAAAACCTGAGCGAGACCTTCATCCAGCCAGCGCGGAATCTCCGCGCTCGGCGCGCCCGACTTGACCAGCAAATGAACGTATTCGTGAACCGCCGTCACGCCCAGCGAGCGGCCGTAACGTGCGTTGAAGCGCGGCGATTTCAAAATCGCGATCCCGATTTCCGGCCGCGCCAGTCCGTTGGCCCAAAGCGGAGTCCCCGCCGTAAGCCGTCGCCATTCCTCCGGCGATGGCGTAATGAGAAAGGACACGGTGTCCGCGAGCGACAATTGCAATCTCTGTTCCACGACGGGAATCCGCGTCCGCAGCACCTCCCACAGTTCCGGCACCGTCCCCGCGTCCTGGTCGCAGAAGATCACCCGAAACCGCCCCGAATCCTGCCCGAGGTATTGCCACGGCTGCGCCTCACCCCGCCCGCTGGACAAGCACAGCGCGAGCGCCGCGAGCATCACGGAATATCTAAGTAACCGTCTGAGGATCCACATCGGCGTCAATCGTCACTCCCGATTCGGGGCGTTCGCCGCGATAGGCTGCCAATGCCTGCTCCACCGCCCCGCGCAGCCGCGCTCCCGTCGCGTCGTTTTCCCGCAAGGATCGCACCAGCAGATGATGCCGGTACTCTCCGCGCACTCGCGGAATCAGCGCCGGCGCCGGACCAAGCAGCGAAATCCGCGCGTCCCCTTTCAACAGCCGTCGCAATCTCAGCAGTGCGCGCACGGTCGTGCTCTGCTCCTTGCCCGTCGCCCGGAGCAGAATCAGCCGCGCCGCCGGCGGGTAGCCGCTGCGCATGCGGCTCGCGATTTCCTGCTCCATGAACGCTTTCCAATCGCCCGCGAGCACGCTGACCAGCACGGGATGCTCGGCCGCCGCGCTCTGCACGATGACCGTTCCCGGTTCACGGCGTCGGCCCGCCCGGCCCGCCAATTGAGTAATCAGCGCCGCCGCCCGCTCCGACGAGCGAAAATCGGGATAAAACAATTCCGCGTCCGCCTGCACCACCGCCGCGAGTTCCACGCGCGGAAAATCGAGACCCTTCGCCACCATCTGCGTGCCGACCAGAATGTCGTATTCGCCCGCCGCGAACGCCGCCACCATCCGCCCGTGTTTTCCGCCGCGCGTGGCCGTGTCCGAGTCCATTCGCAGAATCCGCGCCTGCGGAAATTTCGCGGTCAGCTCCTCTTCGATCCGCTGCGTGCCGTAGCCCTGCGTCAGCCACTCCGAACGGCCGCAGCGGTCGCAGGCGTCGGGCGCCGGTTCGCGATGATCGCAATAGTGACAGCGCAGCCCCGCGCCGCGCCGGTGAAACGTCAGGCTTACCGAACAGTCGGGGCACATGGGAATCCGCCCGCACTCTGCGCAAATCAGAAACGGCGCAAAGCCGCGTCGGTTTTGCAGCAGCACCGTCTGCCGTCCGCGTTCGAGAGTCGCTTGGATTTCCGTGAGCAGTTCGTCCGTGAACGCCGGCAATTCCCGAAAACGCGCCCGCTCGCGCGCGCTCGCGCCCGTCGTGTCCGCTTGTGTGCCTTCTGTGGGAGAAGGTTTCCGTTCGACCATGCGTACCGCCGGCATGACCGCGCCCCCGACGCGCTCGGGAAGCTCGAGCAGCCGGTATTTGCCGTTCAGCGCGTGCTGAAACGACTCCACCGACGGCGTGGCGCTGCCCAGCACAACCACCGCCTTCGCCTGCTGCGCCCGCATCAGCGCCGCGTCGCGCGCGTGATAGCGCGGCGCGGGATCGTCCTGCTTGTAACTCGGCTCCTGCTCTTCGTCCACGACGATCAGTCCCAGCGAGTCGAGCGGCGCGAACACCGCCGAGCGCGCGCCCACCACAACCGGATAGCGTCCCGCCCGAATGTCCCGCCACAAATCATAGCGCACCGCCGGATTCTGCGCGCTGTGCTGAATCGCCACGCGATCGCCGAACGCGCGATAAAATCGCCCCCACACGAACGGCGTCAGCGCGATCTCCGGCAGCAGCACGAGCGCGGTCCTGTTCTGCGCCAGCGCGCGCCGGATCGCCTCAATATACACCTGCGTTTTCCCCGATCCGGTCACACCGTAGAGCAGAAACGGCTCGAATTTCCCCCGCGTCAACGACTCATGAATCGCCGTCACCGCCGTCTGCTGCGCGTCCGTCAAGCGCTCGGGTTCGACAGTTTCCGGAATCGCTTCCCGCGTTGGATCCCACCGCGATACGTCCTCCTCGCGCAGCGAAACCGCGCCGCGCCGTACGAGTTTCGCCAGCGCCTGTCTCCGCCCGCTCCCCGCGCCTTTCAGCAGTTCGCTCTGAAGAATCCCCTCGCCGTCCGCCGCGAACAGCTCGCGGATCAACCTCTGTTCGTGGATCGAACGCACGTGAATGAAATACTCCGGAGTGATCTGCGCCTGCGTGTCATCCGCGAGCGTCACGATTATGTCCGTACGCGTCCGCACCCGCGGCGCGCGCAGCACCGGGCGATAGGCAATCCATCCCGCTCGTTCCAGCCGCTTCAAGGCCGCCGCGGTTCGCCCGAGTCCGAATTCCCTGTGCATTCGCTCGCCGGACACCGGAGCCTCCGACATCGCGCGAATCGCCGCCTCCAGAGTGTCGTGCGAGAAAATTTCCGCCTTCAGTTGCGGATCGTCAGCGGGCGTCGTCAGCGTCCAATAGCGTTTCTCATCAAGCGCGATTCCCGCCGGCAGCGCAGCCTTGATCGCGTCTCCCCACGAACATAAATAATACTCCGAAACCCAGCGTGTGAACGCGAGCATCCGCCGCCCCAGCGCCGGTTCGCTGTCGAGTAAAAACTCGATCTCGCGCGTGGCCTTGTCGTCGTCCTCGGCGCGCGCGCTGACGATCATGCCCGTCAGCCGCCGTTTGCCCAGCGGAGCCAGCACTCGCATTCCCGGCCTCGCCTGCTCCGCGAGGTGCGGCGGAATCCGGTACGAAAAAATCGGTTCCACACCCGGAAACGCCACCTCCACCGTGCCAGGTCGTGCCGCTTGGTTCATGTGCGCTTGCGAAACGCCAATCGGATCGGGACTCCCTCGAATCCGTATTGTTCGCGCAGCCGCCGCTCCAGAAACCGCCGATAATGATCGGCCACGAGTTCCGGTCGTCCGGTGAAAAACACGAACAGCGGCTGTTCGGCGGTAACTTGAGTCATGTAATGAAACCGAAGGTCGCGGCCTTTGATCGCCGGCGGCGGACTCGTCGCCATGAGGTCCTCAAGAAACCGGTTCAGCTCCGAGGTCGCAATCCGCTTCTGCCGCTCTTCATGAATGCGCAGCACGGCTTCAAGCGCCTTGAACACGCGCTGCTTCTCCAGCGACGAAATGAACATCACCGGAATGTAATCGAGAGTGGCATAACGGTCGAAGATCTCGCGCTGCAAGCGGTCGGCGGCGCGCGCGTCCTTCTCCGCGAGGTCCCACTTGTTCACGCACAGCAGAATTCCCTTGCCCATCTCCTCGGCCTGCTGCACGATGCGAATGTCCTGACTGACCACGCCTTCCGCCGCGTCGGTCAGCACCACCGCCACGTCGCACTCGCGCAGCGCGCGCTCGGTGCGCACCGTCGTGTAGAATTCCACGGCTTCTTTGTCGCGGCTGCGGCGGCGCAATCCGGCCGTATCCATCAGCGTCAGCGTCTGACCATAGTAGGTGACCACCGTATCCGCGGCGTCGCGCGTCGTTCCGGGAATGGGAGTGACCACCCGCAGCGGCTTGCCGACCACCGCGTTCACGAACGATGATTTTCCCACGTTGGGCCGCCCGACCACCGCGACCAACGGGTGCGGACGCTCGGGAGTCTCCGCGCTGCCGCGCTCGGCAATCTGCTCCGTAACGTGATCGAGCATCTCGGCCACGCCGCGCCCGCTTACCGCGCTCACCGGCCACGGATCGCCAAGCCCGAGCGCATAGAACCGCGACACTTCCCCATCCTGCTTCGGCCCGTCGGTCTTGTTGACGGCCAACACCACCGGCTTGCCGCCGCGCTGCAGGAGCCGCGCGATGCTCAGATCGGAATCCGTCGGCCCGGTCTGGGCGTCTCCTATGAATAAAACAAGATCGCATTCCTCGAGCGCGAAGTGCACCTGCTCGCGGATCGCGATCTCGAATGTGTCGTCGCTCTGCGGCACCCAGCCGCCCGTGTCCATCATCAGCAGCGCGCATCCCTGCCACTCCGCTTCCGCCACATGCCGGTCGCGCGTCACTCCTGATTCGG
>JAQTRJ010000071.1 GCA_028711875.1 bacterium
TCCGGCAGATTATCGAGGGCTTGTATTATCCGCAGAATCTCTACGAGTATTCGCTGATTCCGGTGGAGATTCTCGGTCAGGTCTATGAGCAGTTCCTGGGCAAGCAGATTATTCTGAAACCGCGGCACGTGGCGGACGTGGTGGACAAGCCGGAGGTGCGGAAGGCGGGGGGAGTCTATTACACGCCGTCGTACATCGTGGACTACATCGTCGAGCACACGGTGGGGAAGCTCGTGGAAGGGAAGACGCCGGAGCAGATCAAGACGCTGCGGATCGTGGACCCGGCCTGCGGTTCGGGATCGTTTCTGCTCGGCGCGTATCAATATCTGCTCGACTGGTATCTGACGTGGTACAAGAAGGACGGAGTGAAAAAACATCAGCGGGAGGTGTGCGAAGATCTTCAGGAAGGATACCGCCTGACGCTCAGGGAACGCAAGAGAATTCTGCTCGCGCACGTTTTCGGGGTGGACATTGACGCGCAGGCGGTGGAGGTGACGAAGCTGTCGCTGGTGCTCAAGGTGCTGGAGGGGGAGACGCAGGAGTCGGTGCAGACGTCGCTGAAGTTCCGCGAGCGGCTGCTGCCCGATCTCGGAAAGAACATTCAATGCGGGAATTCGCTGATCGGGACGGATTTCTACAAGGATCATCCCGATCTCACGGACGAGGAGCGGAAAAAAATCAATCCGTTCGACTGGAAGAAGGCGTTTCCAGCGGTGTTCAAGGACGGCGGGTTCGATGCGGTGATCGGAAATCCACCGTACGTAAATATGACAGCGACCTCGATTTCAAGCCATGTACTGAACTACTATGACCGATATTATCACGTACTAAAGACGGCGCAATCAAAGAACATTTTCTCATTATTTGTCGAAAAAGGTGTTCATCTCACCGCACAAGATGGTATTTTCAGTTTCATTGTCCCTGAAGGCCTCGCCCGGACTCGCAGTTATTCGAGTGTTCGTGAGCTCATTTTCAAATTGTGCGGACTAGAGTCGTTACTGTTTTTTGAGAAGTTTGTATTTGAAAAAGCCACAATTGGGAGCGTTGTTTTTGTTGTCAAGAAGGGGAAAGCCCCTTGTTGCTATACAGTAACAAAGCTTGACAAGAATTTGACTGTATGGGAATCACACAAGCTTCCGCATGCGGATATTGGGAAGACGCCAGATTACACATGGCGTGACACTCCAATCAGTGATGCAGATGTCCTTGTTTCAAATATGGAACGAACCGGAATTAAGGCTGGAGAGATTGTGAGGTTCTACAAAGGCATGGTGATTCGGGAAAGAACGCGAGTATTGCGAGGCAAGGCGAAGAGGGGGGATATGCCATTTCTGCTCGGCAATTGCATGAGTCGGTACCATCTGGGATACAAGTATTACACGAATTACAAAGAGCTAGATATTATTGGTGGAACAAAAGTCTTGGCGAAGCACAAGGAAGTACCTCGAATTCTTGTCCGACGGACTGGGGATTATGTATGTGCTACCATGACCGACGAGCCACAACTGGTGGAGAGTACAATATATATTGTATGTGGTGCGTCAAGACAAATGCTCTGCTATTTGCTGGGATTACTGAATTCCCGCTTACTGACATTCGTTGTGCGAAACAAAGCAGTAACTAATAAGCAAGCCTATCCGCAAATTCTCATGACAGACCTTCAAGAACTTCCGATCCGCACAATCAACTTCAAAGACAAAGCGGACAAGTCCCGTCACGACAAAATGGTCCGGCTGGTCGAGCGAATGCTGAAGCTGCACAAGGACGCGCAGGCGGAGCGGGTGGGGACGAAGCAGGAAGCCATCGAGCGGGAAATTCGGGCGACCGACGAGGAGATTGACCGGCTGGTGTATGAACTG
This sequence comes from bacterium, assembly GCA_028711875.1. Lineage (GTDB taxonomy): Bacteria > Electryoneota > RPQS01 > RPQS01 > RPQS01 > JAHJDG01. The sequence continues at coordinate 1,860 of JAQTRJ010000071.1, forward strand.
TACGGGCTGACGGACGAGGAAATCCGGATCGTGGAAGGGGAAGAGAAGAAAAGCTGAAATTAGAAATGAGAAATTAGAAAGAGAGATTCTGGACGGCCGCGCGGGGAAAGCAGAAATTAGAAATGAGAAATTAGAAAGAACCCACCTTTGTCCCCCGAGGGAAGAAAAGCTGAAATGCTGAAAGGCTGAAAGGCTGAAAACGGAAAGCGGAAAGAAAAGACCGTGCTTGATGTGAGATTGACGGTTAGCGAGACGCAGTTTCGGCGGGCGGTGTGGGCGATGCTCGGATTCGAGGTCGCGCTCGCCGCGCTGAACTTCGTGCCGATTCCGTGGGCGACCGTCGAGCGGCAAATTCTGCTGGAAAACGAAGGGAATTTTCCGACGTGGCTGGCCTCGACGCAGTTTTTCGTCCTGGCGATGGCGGCGTGGCTGCTCGCGCGCAGAGACTCTGAACAACGAGCGCGGCGTACGATGTGGCGAGCGACGGGAGCGGTGCTGCTGCTGCTCTCGATGGACGACGCGTGTTCGTTCCACGAATTTGCCGGACGCGATCTGGCGCTGAAACTGGGACTCCCGACGTGGCCGAGTCCGACGTGGATGCTCGTGTTCGCGCCCTGTATTCTGTTCGGACTGGGACTGCTGTATTGGCTGCTGTTTCGCGGACTGCGCGGCGACCACAGAGCGTTTCGACTGGGACTGGCGGGCGTGCTGCTGTGGGCGGGCGCGCTGATTCTCGAAGTGACGCGGGGCTGGATGATTTCCGTGGGCTGCGATCCGCTGTGGGGAAACGCGCGGCCGCAGCCGGTGTTCGAAGAGCTGTTCGAACTCATGGGCGGGACGCTGCTCTTGGCGGGGATGCTCGAAAAGCTGAAAGCAGAAAGCGGAAAGGGGAAATGAGAACGAGAGATTCTGGACGCCCGCGCCAGACAAATCAGAAATGAGAAATTAGAAATGAGAAACGCGCGGTGTCCAGAATGACAGATGGCTCCCCATCCCCCCGATGCTAAGGGGAGATACTGAAACCGGCCGCCCCGAAAATCGGGGCGGCCGGTTTGTTGCGGAAGGAGGAAAAGGTTCTCGCTCTTTCGCAGGGCAGGCGCAAGCGACTGCCGCTGCTGATCGCCTTACTTCATGAGCATCATCTTACGCGAGGCGGTGAAGCTGCCAGCTTCGAGACGGTAGAGATACATGCCCGAGGGCAGATCGCGCGCGTCGAAGGTGACGTTGTGCGCGCCCGCGGCGAGCGATCCGTTGACCAGCGTGGCCACTTCCTGACCGGCGAGATTGAAGATGGTCAGTGTGACCGTACTGGCCTCGGCGAGCGCGAAGTGAATCGAGGTCGTCGGGTTGAACGGATTCGGATAGTTCTGCTCGAGCGCGTACTCGCTGACCGACGGGGCGCTTTCGATGGGAGTGGCGCTGACGGTGCCGAGGGTCTCACGCGCGCCGTTTACGTCCACCGACACGAGCGTGTAGCCGTAGGTCGTGCCGTTCATGAGCCGGTCATCCACGAAGGTGTAGCGATGACCCGTGGAGTTGCCCTGCGCATTGCGCTGACCGATGAGGTCGCCGTCGCGGAGGATTTCGAAACGATCGTTGTTGGTTTCGCTGGCGGTCTCCCACGAAAGGGTGACGTGGGCATCGCCGGCCACCGCGCCGAACGACAGGAGTTCAACGGGCAGGAAGCCGTCGAAACTGATACAGGCGCAGCCGTCGCTGAGCGGACGGACGACGTTGACCCAGCACCCGGTGGCGGGATCTATCGTCCAGGCCGCGGGATCATAGAAGAAGGTCGCCGGCGGACACTCGACATCGCAGCCGGGTTCCTGATAGAAGCAGCCCTCACGCACGGTGACGATGGGCGGATAGGTACTGGGCGCGCAGACGTAGATCGGGAGCAACTGATTGAGACAGAGATCCACGCACTGGGACGGCGGAAGGCCGGTGCCGGGCTGGAAGTAGACGGCCTCGGTTCCCTGACAATCGCCGCACGGAATGCAGGACAGGGTGGCGAAGTAGTCGGAGCAGGCGATGTTGTCGAAGGAATTTGGAGCCGTGAACAGCCAGTAATCGCCGGCCGGAAGGCAGGGACTGGTGACGCAGACCTGCGTGCATGGATTGGCGTCCTGAATGACGTAGATGTTCGTATTGAAGCAGTCATCCGTCGGATCGAGGATGGCGGCCACCACCGGATACTCAGCCGTCACACACCACACGAGAATGCTCGGCGCGTCGAGATGCACCTGATAGAAGTCCACGTCGCGAGTGCCGTTTTCGGCATAGGCGGTCCCGCAGATTCCGCTGTTGCAGTCAATCGCAGAGACGGATGGCGGAGTGGAGTTGCAGCCGGAATTGACTTCCTGATGACAGATTTCCGGTTCCGGAACGGCCGAGGTTGGACATTCGATTTCGCAGCCGAAGCACTGGGTAATCGAGAGGACGAATTCGCCGCAGCTCGGAGCGCCGGCGGCCGACGTCCAGCCGTCCACCACGACAGTATAAGTGCCTTCCGTCAGTTCGCAGCATTCGATTTTCGAAGCAAACGGGCCGTCTTCAAATCCGGGCGAGGGCACATGGCCGCAGGCGTCGTCGTTGCAGCAGAGCAGATTCCCGGAGGCGTCGAAGATGCCGAGGCGGGTGTCGAACGACGAGCCGCACAGATCGAAGGTGTACTGACCGGCGCTGTACACGATGAACGTATAGGCGACGTCGGGAGCGAGATCGGTGTAGGAAACTTCGCAATTGAACTGGTAGTCGTTGCCCATGTCGCAGGTCGTGCCGGAATAGATGGCGCGACCGGATTCATCCACTTCAATGATGTCCGCTTCCTCGGGGACATTGAACTCTTCGACCACATAGGGACGGGTTTGACCCAAATAGGCCGTCTTCGCCGCAAACGCCGTGGTCCACAGTGCCAACAGCGCCAGACACAGAACGATCGTTGATTTCTTCATCGTTGCATTCTCCGAATTGTGGTTGGGTATGCGTTTTCAAAGTTGATTTACACATCCAAAATAGATTATATGCCGTCGCCGTTCAATATCTCTGCAGCTAAATTTTTAATTACGTTTAACTAAGTATACTTAATGTACTATGTTCATAAGTTTCTTTAAAAGATACATTTATCATGAAATAAACTGTTGAGACCCGGTCCAAATGGAAACATTTACATATTCGGGGGAGGCTGTTGCCAAATCGGCCTCGTTCGAGAGGATGAATAAAAGGCAGAGAATCGGATGGGGATTGGATTGCGAATCACACGCAAAATCGCCATATTTATGTTTTCTGACCCAAGCACAAATCTTTGTTTCTATTCAATGAAGATTTCTTTCTCCAAATATCATGGGCTGGGCAACGATTTTCTGCTGCTGGATGAGGCCGAGAGTGAACTGTTGAAATGGCTGACAGCCGAGCGCATCCGATGGCTTTGCGACCGGCACAGAGGGATCGGGGCGGACGGGATATTAGTGCGCGGCGCATCCGAAAAGGGCGATCACCGGATGCGGCTGTTCAATGCGGATGGTTCTGCGGCAGAAATCTCGGGCAACGGACTGCGCTGTTTCGTTCTCTATTTACGAGAGCGCGGCTATGAGGTGTCGCGCGAGCTTGCCATTGAGACGGGCGGCGGCGTGATGCGCGCGCGGCTGGTGAATGAGACAATGATCGAGAGCACGATGCCGTTGCCGCGGTTCGAGGGCGGCGTAAAACCGAAGTTACTCGATCTGCAGGCGCAGGGGATGAATTTCCGGGTGTGCGCGGTCAGCGTGGGGAATCCGCACGGAGTGATTTTCGGACCGGCCCGCGACATTGTGTTCGCGGAAACCTACGGCCCGGCCCTCGAACAGAACGCGGCGTTTCCCGAGGGCGCGAACATCGAGTTTGTGCAGGTGATGTCTCCGATCGAGTGCCGACTGGTGGTGTGGGAGCGGGGCGCGGGCATCACGCTGGCATGCGGGTCGGGTTCGGTGGCGGCGGCGGCGGCGGGAGCGGCACTGGGACATTTCGCCTTCGACGTGCCGATTGCCATTCATCAGCCGGGCGGGACGCTGCACGTTACGGTGGCGGCGGGATTTGCGGAGATTCGCCAGCGGGGGGAAGCGGAGTTTGTGTTTCGGGGAGAGATTGAAGAGAAAGCGGAAAGCTGAAAGCGGAAAGCGGAAAACCGCCCCCTTGTGATTCTGGATGCCTGCCGTCTGTCATTCTGAACGCAGTGAAGAATCTCTCTGAGGGTCGGCTGCAAGCAGCCGACACCGCAGGAAGCGGAGTTCGTGTTTCGGGGAGAGATTGAGGAGAAAGCGGAAAGCTGAAAGCGGAAAACCGCCCCCTTGTGATTCTGAATGCCTACCGTCTGTCATTCTGAACGCAGTGAAGAATCTCACTAGAGCGTATCCCAAAAATATCAGAGGCGATCTTCCGCGGTATCGTGGTAACGGAAAAGCTACCCCCCACTTTCCCCCCTTATGCTAAGGGGGGATGAAGGGGGGTCAGAGCCTCACCGAGAACTTATCCCTCGGATGTTTTTGAGATAAGTTCTAGGGGTCGGCTGCAAGCAGCCGACACCGCAGGAAGACAGCATTATGGTGTATGCCAATGCCGTCCGGGAACAGCGGGCCATTGATCGTTGATCTCCACGCGCATATCTTCAATGCGTGGGACATCCCGCTCGTGGGATATCTGGAGTCGCGACAGGAACTTCGGCAGTTCGAGCGGATCAAGCGATGGTTCATCAAGCACGTCATTTCGAGGTGCATTCGAGGCGACAAGCCGCCCGAGCCGTCACCCAATCCGGGGCTGCCCGGCAACTTCGATTGCTGGCTTCTGAAGCGGGTGTTTCCGACCGGCTACATGCGCTGGGCGCACGTTCTGGGAATGAACGTTGTAAATATCGCCGAGCGGCTGAGAGATACCTATCCGAGTTATGGATTGTTCGTTCCACTGATGGTGGATTATGAATACTGGTTCGACAGTACGAAAGACGTGCTCATTGATGCGCAGGTCGAGGAGATTTTCAGCAAGGTTGTTCTTCCGTTTGGGGGGCTTATCCATCCATTCGTGTCGTTCGATCCGGCCCGACAGCTCGCCTTCGAGGGGCACTATCCGAATCCCGACGGCTATCTGGAGACGATCAATCCGCAAGAGATGGTCGAGGATGCAATCCTCCACAAGGGATTCATCGGAGTCAAGCTCTATAACTCGCTCGGCTACCGTCCGTTCTGGAACGCGGAAGTCGAAGAGCAGCGGCGGAAAATTGCTCTCCACGGAACGCGCTACAAGTATTTCACGGGAGCGGACTACGACCGGGTGCTGTGCCGGCTGTATCAGTTCTGCGCAGATAACGGAGTTCCGATCACGACTCACTGCCATGCGACGGGAATTGAAGCGTACCAGGGAGCGAGTGAAGTCTTCGGCGAACCGAGTCTCTGGTGGCCGGTGCTGGAACTCTATCCCGAACTGCATCTGAATCTGGCGCATTTCGGGTGGTACCGGAAGGACGGCGAGGGCTACGGCGGCCGGGACAGTTGGGTGGAGGAAATCTGCGATCAGTTTTCCGCCTTCGATCACCTGTACGCGGATGTCGCGCATCATGAGGTGATCCAAGTCAAGAAGAAGGGGCAATTCATCCGCGATTATCACGATCTGTTTCGCGATCATCCGGAAGCGAAGCAGCGGCTGCTGTTCGGAACGGACTGGCACGTCTTCATCCGCGAGGAAAAACATCGGGACATGCACACCGAGTACGAAGACGTTCTGCGGCAGGCGGGCGGACTGACAGACACGGAGATTGCCGATTTTCTGGGCGGAAACGCGCTGCGCTTTTTGGGACTTCGGCCGGGTGACCGGAACCGCGGGCGGCTCACGCAGTTCTATCAGGATCACAACATCACGCCGCCGGAGTGGTACCAGAGGACGGAAGCGGCGTGACGGCGGCTGGGGTGTAGCGAGCGGCGCTGCAAAAACCACGCTGTCATTCTGAACGTAGTGAAGAATCTCTCTGAGGGTCGGCTGCAAGCAGCCGACACAGCAAAATGAGGAGGAAATCGTGGTGGATTTCTTCGGGGAGAATACGGGGCTGTATTTCTACAGCGCGGTGTTTCAGGGGAACATGGCGCTGCTGGGATTGCTGGGGGTGATCGTGGTCTTCAAACTTCAGCACCTGTCAGGCTGGATAGACAATATTGACGAAGCAATAATCTTATATGCACAGGACAAACTTGAAGAAAATAGACTGGTCACCGGGCACATCCCGTTGGCGTGCTACAATGCACATGATCTCCGCAAATTCTTAGGTAAGATATCCAAAGACGAGAAGAACTATTCGGTTGAAATTCGTGCATCTGCCAGACATCTTCTTGAGGGTGATGCTTTCGTGGGGCAAATGCTAAACACGAGAAAGAATGCAGTTTCCATGCGAGCAACTACGGTTAGAAAGGCAACAATTCCGTTTATTCTAACTGGTCTTGCTGCGTGTCTATCGCTAGGGCTGCTGATGCTATCTCACCAAGTTCACTACTACAGCACCGGAGTTGAGGCTTGTGTATTCAGTGCAGTCTTCCTGCTCTCCTGCGGTGCCATTTGGTCAGATGTTAGTTTTGCCGTCCTATCCCTTGGCAGAGATAAACATCCGGCGCACAAGGGCGATACTAAGTCAGAATCTGAATCCGAACGACGGTCGGAGACCGCTGCTAGTGCTGGTTCTCGAAAGGTTGTCTCGACTGTCGGTTGCGATAGTTTAGATAGGCTCGGATGGCCGCATTTTGCTGACGGTGATTGTCAAAGTAGCGGCCGGCCAGCGCATATTTCTTGATGGCG
>JAQTRJ010000072.1 GCA_028711875.1 bacterium
AAAAATCCCGTCGAGCGGATGTCATCTTCAAGTTCAGAGGAGATCGCATCGGAAAATGCGCGCGGCGAGCGATATTTCCTGAATAACTCTTTGGTGACGAGATTCACGCGTTCGTCGGTGCACTGCGCGGAAAGAATCGTGGCAATCGCGAGCTCAAACGCTCCCTGATGGTGCAGCGCGCAGGTCGCGGCGGGATAGGTTTCGAAGAGCGTTTTAGCGATGCGCTGGGCGCGTTTTTTTAGTGCTGCGGATGGCATGGCAAGAGAAGGATGAAGGATGAGGGATGAAGGAAGAAAAGTTTTTTGACAAAACGAACTGCGTTACTTTAAGAAAAAGCTGAAATTCTGAAAGGCTGAAACGCTGAAAAAGTCGAAAAAAGAGGCCATTTGGCCGTGAAATTCGACAACAAAGATCATAAAACCGAAATGCCTTGCAACCGTGCAGTTAAGGTAGGGAGCGGAGGCGGGAAAGTCAAGCGATTTTGAAAACTTGTTCAATTCTTGGGAAAGCCGACATTTCGGTCGAATTGGCATTGAAGATAGAAAAGGAAAAGTGAAGAAAGAGAGGCGAACAGGTAAATAATCTCCACTCAATATCTGTAAGGCCACAATGAATTGTGGCCCTACATGGGAGAAGCGAAGTCGAGGCACGGCATGCCGTGACCTGCCGGCATGTAAAGGACGATACAGCGGGCGAGAGTATCAGCCCCTGTGCAAACTGCTGCCTGTATCTACAGCGGGCGGGTTGCGGAGTACCTTAACCCGCCCCTACGGAAGCGGGCGATGACATCAGCCTTTACGCAAACTGCCGTTTGCATCTACGGCGGGCGGGTTGTGGAGCACCTTAACCCGCCCCTACGGAAGCGGGCGATGACATCAGCCTTTACGCAAACTGCAGTTTGCATCTACCGGACACGATGAATCGGCCCCGACGATTTATTTCAGCAGCAGCAGCTTATGCGTGCGCATCATGTCTGCGGTTTCGAGGCGCGCGAAATAGACGCCAGTGGCGAGCATGCGGGCGTCGAAGGAAACGCGGTGCGCTCCCGCCGCAGCATCGCCATCCACAAACGTCTGAATCAGACGACCCTGCACGTCGAAAACGGAGAGCGTCACGGGCATCGCGCGCGGCAGCGAATACGTCAGCGTGGCCGTGCCGTTGAACGGATTGGGATAGGCCGCGAGCTCGAAGTCGCGCGCAGCCAGCGGCGGATCGTCCGCGCTCTCGATGGTGATGAAGAACGCGCCAGTTCCGTTTTCCGCCGCGACGACGTAGTGGCCATCCGTGGCATACACCGTCCAGTGGAACACGATGGTTTCGTCAAGGACGGGAATCGGCATGGTCACGATACAGCTCGTATCCAGAGTCGTGACATTTTCTTCCCAGCCGTTAATCGGATCGAACACGCGCAGCGAATAGCTGATCGGATCCTGATCGGGGTCCACCGAGGCCGACCAGACGAATCGGATGTTGGGGACTTCAGACCACGGATCCGTCGAGTTGTCCGCGGGAAGCAGTCGCGAAAACGCGCCGGGCGCGCCGCCCAGCACGGCCGTGCCGTGCAGGACAATCGTGGCCACGTGGCCGAGCGCATTATGGTAGATCGAACACGCGCCGTTGTACTCGTGCGTCATGCCGGGCGAAAAGGTGACGCCGGGCTGAATCTGCTGCCCCGGCTCGATTACGAGCGGCAGATGCGGAAAGTTGATGGAGAAACTCAGCGTGCATTCGGCAGAATCAATCGAGAGGGGAGCCGTGCCGGTGTTGGCGATGGTGATAAACTGCGTGGAATCGTGCTGGATGGGAACGTAGCCGAAGTCGAGCGAATCGGGTTCAATTAGAATCTGCGGCGCTTCGCTAAGCGGAGTCTCGCTGCGCAGATGCAGAACGCTGTATTGTCCGGAATTGCCGCCGGTGTTCATCAGCGCGTGGCCGTAGCCGTCGGAGTCAACGCGGAGGCAGGGATTGCCGTGATCCTCGCCGATGAGGGGAAATCCGCTCCAGAATCCGGCCGCACGCGAGAAATAATGCACGGTGCCGGTGAGCAGGTTGCCGGAAAGTTCCATGAGCAGCGTGTGGGGCGCGCCGGTGCCGTCGAGCGCGAGCGACGCTCCGGTTGCGCTCAGGCGGCCGCTGATGTCCTCGGGCGGCGACCACCCGCTGTCGGACTTCACGAAATAGTACACGTGGCCGGGCATGCCCCAGCCGTCGTCGCCGCAGACCGCCACGTGAAGGGCGCGGCCGCTCGCCACGATGTCGGAGGTGAGATCCTCCTGATTCGGCGTGAACAGCCCTTCGTGTGCAAACGACGGATCGCCCGACCCGGAATTGTAGGCGTGAATGATGTGGTAATCTTCGTAGCCGCCGCCGCGATAGGTGATATGGGCGACTCCCTCGGGCGAGACGGCGATGCGGGGATTCGCGCCGAGACCAAACGTCCCGAGCTGACTGTCCATCAGCAGCTGCGGATCGGCGCCCCAGAGTACGCGCAGATAGCCGATATGGTAGATGTCCACGAATTCCTCTTCGCCGATCCACGCCAGATGCGGAGTGCCGGAAGCGTCCACGTCAATCGAGGGACAGCAGAGAAACATCGGCATACCGCAGATCGTCTGGTGGCTCCATTCGCCGCCGACGTAGTGGGCAAGGATCAGCTCGTCGTTGGCCTCGAAGGCTACGAGCGGATCTCCCGATTCGGGCATCACGGCCAGCACCGGGCTGTAGGCGATCTGTTCGGCCGCGTTGACGGTGTCGGGAATCGCGTTCCACTCGCCGGTCGGACGCGTGGTGTTGTAGAGCACCCAGACGCCCCCGGCGGGGCCGGTGCGCTCGCTGGTCCAGAGCGCATGTAGAAAGCCGCTGTCGTCAATTTCCAGCGATTCGAGATCGGTCGTGCGCTGGAGCATGGCAACAGGCGCGTCCAGAGTGTCGGTGGTGAAATTGCCCCACTGGGCGAAGGCGGGAACGGTGAGGAGAAGCAGGCCGGCAAGGACGCCGGTCAGGATACAATGCAAGGTTCTCATAACACACCCCCTGTTGGTGAAGAATCCAAGATGCCGAGAAGCCAAGAAAAATGCGAAATCAGTTCTATGTCATTTTTTTAGAGTTTGCCGCGACAACCTCGGTCTTCGCCATCGAAAACATCCGCTCGGCGGCAGTATGACCGTTCTGATGAAGATGAACTCGCGGAGCGGCGAAGTGGCAGCGTACCACCCGATACGCTTCGGCGAAGTAGCCGCCGGTTTGCATTCCGCGAAACGCCGCCTGCGTCCGGATCGCGTGCAGACTCCGCATATGGGGTTCTTCCGCCACCTGCGAACGGTAGCACTCGAAAAGCCGGCACTTCTCGCGAACGTCCTCTTCGGTCAATTGCAGATAGAAGTTCGGGTCGAACGTTCCCACGCCGGGAAGTCCGGTTCCGGGAACCTCGTATTCCAGCACCCAGCGCACAGCCACATCGCCATTCGGTGGAGTGCGCAAAACGACCATCATCGCCTCATGCACGCGGCGGTGGTCTTGATGGCTGTGCTGTGCCGACGGCAGCAAGACGATATTCGGCTGAAGCCGATGGAAGGAATACGGCGAACCCGTTTCCAGCCAATCCACCAGCGTTTTCAATGGCACGCTGTCCAGAAGACAGTGATTGTCGCCATGGCCGAACAGCACGTCGCTTCCGGTGGCGTGGACCGCGCGCAGCGCCGCCTGCATTTCGAGAGTTCGCGCGGCGTGCGAGCAGGCGGTTCCCGCCGATAGAGGGGCGTATCCCGCCAGCGTCACCACCAATACATAGACCTCAGCCCCGACCCGTTTGGCTTGTGCCAGAAGCCCACCGCACCCGAGCGCTTCATCGTCGGCGTGGGGTGCAACGATCCAAACTTTGCAGCCGGGCCACATCAATCCGTCTGCTTGAACCATAGGGCGTCCTCCCTACAAGGCTGCATCCATCAGCGGCGGTCTATTTCAAGAGAATCAGTTTCTATGGTGTCCCAGTCTCTTCCATCGCGTCCGAAAATTAACAGCGAAAGGCGATTCTTGATTCAGTGCCTTATGTAATTGCGGGCGGGTTGCGCAGGCTTAACCCGCCCCTACGGGCAAACTGCCGTTTGCATCTACTTGATCAGCACCGCTTTCATCATCCGCGTTTGACCGTAGGCGGAGACGCGGAGGAAATAGAGACCGCTGGGCAGATCGCGGCCGTCGAACGCGAGCGTATGCTCGCCGGTGTTCAGGTCGCCGTTGCAGAGCGTCGCCACCTGCTGGCCGAGATGATTGTAGACGTTCGCCGTGACGCGCGCCCGCGACGGCAGCGAGACCGTAACGCGCGTCGTCGGATTGAACGGATTGGGATGCGGTTCGCCGAGTGCGAAGCGCGCGGGAATCGGCGGCGCGCCCGCGGATGAGATCAGGTCACGCGTGGGAATCTCCCACATCCCGCGGCCGTGCGTAGCGATGCGCAGCCGTTCGCTCGCAACCTGCAAATCCATGTCGTCCACCCGCACGGCCGGCAGACCGTCGCCGCAAATGTCCCACGTTTCGCCGCCGTCGAAGGTCATGTACACGCCGATGTCTCCGCCCGCGTAGAGCGTGGACGGCGTTTCGCGATCCACCACCACGTCCTGAAACGGCACATCCGGCAAGTTGCCCGAAATATTCTGCCATGCGCCGCCGCCCTGCGCGGATTTCCAAACGTGACCGGTCCCGAAACCCGACACGGTGACGTACACGAGATCGGGATCGAATGGATCGGGCACGACGCGGGTGATCCAGCGATTCGGCAGATTGCCGGTGACGTTCGTCCACTGGCCGCTCGCGCTGTCGTAGCGATAGACGTCCTCGTTCGAACCGAGATAGAGCCGTCCCGGCACAGCGGGAGAGACTTCGAGCACTTGCATGGTGCCCGAGAGCGGCTGACCGACGGTCATCCAGTTGCCGTTTCGTCCCTGATCGGGCGACTTCCACACGAGGCCGTTGGTCGTGGTCGTGTAGAGCGTATTGGGATCGAACGGATCGAGGACCATCGGCGTGACCCACGCGCCGTCGCCGTCAATGCCGGGATTAATGTCGCTGAAAGAATTTCCGCCGTCGTCGCTGCGAAAGCGGTTGCCGTTCTGATACTCGACGTACACGGTGAAATCGTCGGTGTAATCCACCACGCAGTAGCCGCCGTCGCCGCCAAGCACTTCGTCGTGGTCGGGCGAACCGTGCCAGCGGAAGGTGCCGTTGTCCTGCGTGCCGCCGTAGGCCAGCATCGTGTCGAGCGCGGCGGTGCCCATCGCGTAATATTGGAACGTGACGAAGCCGTTGTTCATCTCCGTCCACGTCTCGCCGAGGTCGGTCGAGCGGAAGATGCCGCCGTCGGTGACTTCCCAGAGCTCCTCGGTATTATAAGGATGAAAAACGATTTCGTGATGATCGGCGTGGACGTAGTCGGGATTGCCGAACGGATAGTGCCAGCGCGAGAGCTGCCGCCACAGATAGCCGGAGTTGGTGGAGCGATAAATATCGAGTCCCGACGAGAACACGAGATTGGATTCGTCGGGCTTGACGGCGAGGCCCATATCGTACCAGCCCTGCGACGCGTAGTGATTGGTGCCGCCGGTGCTCATCTGCGTCCACGTCACCCCGTTGTCCATCGAGCGGAAAAGCCCAATCATCTGCGAGCCGTTGTAGCTGAACGTACCGCAGATTCCCGCGTACGCAACCTGCGGATTGCTCTCGTAAAAGGTGATGACGATGCGGCCGATCTGGCTGGTCGTGGGCAGACCGGTGGTCGTGCGCGCCCAGGTCAGGCCGTTGTCGGTCGAGCGATAGATGCCGTTGAGGTTGCCGCCCCACGGATCGCCGCAGCCGGCCAGCAGCACGTCGGGATTCAGCGGATCGCGTTTCAGTTCGTTGAAATTGCCGCTGCGCGCCTGAGAAAAGGTCTGGCCGCCGTTGGTGGAACGGAAAATGCCTTCGTTCGTCGAGCAGAGCACGTTGCGGCCGTCGCGCGGATCGATACTGACTTTAAACACGGACAATCCTGCGCTGTAGTCCCATGACAGCCCGGTGGAAAACCACGACCCTCCGCCGTTGGTGGTTTTCAGAAGGCCGATGCCGAGCACGGCATCGCCGTTATAGTAGCCTTCGCCGGTGCCGAGATACATGACGTCGGGATTGTTCGAATCTATCTCAAAGCAGCCGACGGCGAGATTGGGCAGATCGTCGGTGAAGGGCAGCCACGAATTTCCGCCGTTGGTGGATTTCCAGATTCCGCCGCTGACCGCGCCTGCGAACATAATTTGCGGATCGTCGGGATGGAAGCGCAGCGTGCGGGTGCGGCCGCCGTGATTGGCGGGGCCGAGGTTCGTCCACGGCTCGTCGAGCGAATGCGCGGCCATGCGTCCGCGCTGTTCGTGCGCGCGCCAGTAGGCTCCGGCGGGAATTTCGCCGCTCGGCCAGCCGCGCTGGAGCATGTCCCATTCGTAGCGTTTGAACGGTTTCCAGCCGTGCGAGCGCGGCCAGTCGGCGCGCGCATTGTAATAGTCCCGCCACGGCGCGAGTTGCGCGTTCACGTCAATCGTCTGTGGCCGGTCAGTTGCCAGCAACTGACACGGCAGCGCGAGAGCGAAAAGAAATAACAGAAGAGTTGCGAAAGAGAAGGTGCGGTTCATGTTCAATCTATCCGAAGAAATATCTTTCCTATTGTCGGGGCTGATTGCATCGCCCGCCGCATTCGTGGATCGCTGGTTGGCTTCTTGGTTCTTGGATTTGTCGGGGCCGATTCATCGCGCCCATTGTAGCGACACAGCTTGCTGTGTCCATGCTGTGTGCCATCAAGGAGAAAATCTTTTCCCCTGGATCGGGGCTCTGCCCTGATGCGTGCGTCGGGCCGGAGGCCCGACCCAGGGGGAATTGGGCCGCCGCGAATATCATGTCGGGGCTGATTGCATCGCCCGCTTTATAGTGACACAGCTTGCTGTGTCCGCAAGGCAGATGCAAACGGCAGCTTGCTCGTAGGGGCGGGTTAAGGTACTCCGCAACCCGCCCGCTCTACCGCAACAGAACGATCTTCTGCGTTTTCACGAAACCCGGCGTACTCATTCGGGCGAAGTAGATTCCGCTGGGCAAGCCACTGCCGTCGAACGGCACGCGGTGCACGCCCGCCTCGCGCACTTCCGCGAGCACCGACCGCGCCAACCGCCCCTGCACAAACATTGCTAACTTTGAAGCCAGCTAAGAGTAGGGGCATGGTATGCCCGGCTTCTGTCCTTCCAGCCGATCATGCCGAGAAGTAATCTTTCAACAAGAATCCGCGCTCTCTCAGTCTCTTTCTGAAGCGTCGGATAGTCTATACTTAACGCATGAAAGAGCCTTCCCCTGGTTTCACTGAGCGAGATTGATCCGTTATTCGGGTACAGACCGTCCAAATCTAACGCAAGCTTACTGAATACATACTGAAGACTCTCGCGAAATCCGGGTCGTTCGCGATACCGCAAATTCAGCCCTCCAAAGGTGGCAAGATTTGTCTGATCTGTGATAGCCGCGCTGGCAGCTTGGAGGGCTGCATTTTTTATCTGGTCCCATTCGTCGGAGGGTAATCTTAGGCGGCGGTCATCAAAATGCTGCAACAAGGCGTCGAGAGTCCACATGTAAAGACCAAACTGTGGCTCCAATTCTTTGGTCTCACAAGCCCCAACGTAAAACAATATGATGCGGCGGAATTCTGGCCAGGTGGATGTGATCCGCCGTAGACCAGATAGTCCCTGTTCAAGGAAATTTATTCTGTCATTTGGATTGATAAGCGTCTCATCATAATCGAGTTGCTGCCTACGGCTGGTTCGCACCAAGCGAACAAATTCCGACACACAATACGGCGGCCAAGAATGGTAATATCGGTTCCAAGAGGTAAGTGATCTTGATGCAAGCGATGCGACAAGGGCAAGGTCGTCTGCCAAGACGCTTCCTAATTCAGCTAAATCTGAATCGCTGAAATCATCGCATGACTTTATTGCTTCTAATTGAACAGTCGGGAGCCATGCAAATTTTCTGGAAAGAAGCTGACCTTCATCCTCTTCCCATAATGGATGTCGAATAACGCGGGTTTCAAAAAGATCATCGTGCTCGGTGCTCAGTTGGTATTCCATGCCGGGGCACTCGACCGAACCGTCTGTATTCGCTCTGGGGACGGAAGGATCAACCCATATGGCGGGCGGCCCTGTGAAAAAGAAGGATAGCTTGTGCGAATGTATTGGCAAGGCAGCGGTGGTTTCATCAATGCGCAATTCTCCAAATCTCAGCTTGCTTACTGGAATGTGCATCCTGTCGTGGTAGCCTTCAACCCACTGATACAAGATATTCTCCATACCGAAAGCATTGCTGGTGATTCGTATAGAACGATAGCCGTACCCGACTCCCGAAAGACTGACATTACTATCTCGATGCATAGCAACAAGCTCATCGTGAATAGATTTAGTGCCATAGACAATCCCAGTAATTGTTCCCGCCTCCAGAAGACTATACTCCACAACAAGCCTTGCGTCCTCAACAAGCTTCGAGTTATCACCCTGAATGCAGCACAAGAACTCAAGCCGTCGTGCAAATGACTCATGGAT
>JAQTRJ010000073.1 GCA_028711875.1 bacterium
CAGCAGCGGCAGCGAAACGAGCAGCGCGAGCACGAGCATTGCCAGTGGATGGCGTGGGCTAATCATAGGACAGTTCCTTTCAGATCAGTGAATGACAGTAAGCGATGTTTAAAATGAAATCGGCGGCCAAGGTCCCGGCCGGGTTGCGCGGAACGCGGGTGCCGTCAGCGGATGTTCTCAACGCTGAACCCGACTCGGCGTGCATTCCGAGATCGCTTCATGATGGATTAACGGTTTCGAATGGTCGTTTGTAGAGGCCCGAGACGCGGACGGGGCGCTCATGGTTGCGAACCAAGCGAGCCGGATTCCGGCGTGGGCGACGGCAGGGATCTACTGTACTCTACAGCGGTGAATGGGGATTTGTTCCCGAACACCGACGTCGCCGCGTTCGCCCGGTGGTCCCGGAGATCGAACCATTCCAAAAATCCGCAGACCGATACGGCGGATCAAGGTGCCGCCCGTGTTCGAGCGATCCCGTCGTTGAAAAGCGCCCGAGGGCGATCCCGAATCCGGTTTGGATTCCGTGGGGAATTATCGCAAGCGACATACTTTTCATCCTCTGCAGAGGCGCGCTCAGGCGAAGCAGACTTACAAGACCACCGATAATTTGGGGACTGGATGCGTTTTTCCCATCCTTCATTCCTATTCAGGCTTTTCGCTGGCTATCGGTGCGTTCCTGTGCGAAAATCAGCACTCAGGAATAATCAGACATATTGGATACTCATTGTATTTTTCCTCTCCAAAAATGACTATCTTTTTCGTGTGGGTATTTTAATCAATAAAATTAATTTCTTAAAATAATACAGCCTTTATCATCTATATTTATCAGGAATTATATGCTATTGCTCAATTCTCCAATTATTCATAATTTGATAAGGAAATCTATTTGTTCAGAATTGTGATAAATCCCGCTTGTTTTTCGAGCGGATGTTGCCTAAGGAGGAAACATGAATTCACGGCTTTTCATCGGGCTGGTGGCCATTGGGATTCTGGCCGTCGGTTTGATGATGGTTGGTTGTGAGGGTCCGGAGGGGCCGCAAGGGGCACAGGGTCCGGCCGGCCCTCCGGGAGAGGGTCCGGGAGATGGCCCGGTCTATTTGGGCAACAGCGCACAGAGTTGCGGCCACTGCCATGCAGCGATCACGGACGGCTGGGAAACGACGCATCACTCGGAAGCGCTGGCCTCACTAACCGGCGACAACGCCACGAATCCCTATTGTCTGCAGTGCCACACCACCGGTTTCGACGATCGCTTCGATCACGACGGCAACCTGCTGACGCAAGGAGAAGATCAGGACGGGTATGACGACAATCCGCGGGACGCGGTGAAGAACGTGCAGTGCGAAGCCTGTCATGGGCCGATGGGGCCGGCGCTGACGCACGAGCCGGAGATGTACTCGGGGCGCACGGGCGAGATGTGCAGTTACTGCCATAGCAGTGAGTGGGATGAGTACATCACCGCCGGACACGGCACAGTCCTTCAGACCGCATGGAATCCTGAAGGCGAAGCACACGAAGAATTCATCACCGAATGGGGACGGAGCGCCTGCTGGAACTGCCACGTTTCGGAAGGCTTTCTGATGACCTACGCAGAGAGCTGGCAAGGCCGCACGTTCCCGGAAGACGCCTGGCAAGTCACGTGCATCACGTGTCATGATCCGCACGAAAGCCAGAACGACGCGCAGCTTCGGCAACTCGCGCTGGGCGATGCCACACTGGCTTACGGTGGTCCGGACGCACCCGACGCCTATCCGGTCACCGACTGGGGCAAGGGTCAGCTTTGCGCGCAGTGCCACCATGCCCGCCCCAATGCGGCGAGCATCACCGGACAGATCAATAACGGCAATCAGCGCCCCGGCCCGCATTACAGTCCACAAGCGGACATGATCGCGGGACGCGGAAGCTGGCAGATTGAAGGCATGACCTACGACGGCTACGGAGAACTGAAACACTCGACTTCCCTTCTGCCGAACATGTGCGTGGATTGTCACGTGGTGCGTCGCGACTTCGGGGATCCTTTGGGACCTATCTATGGACACTCGTTCGAGCCGCAGCTTTCCAAATGCCAGACCTGTCACTCGGGCGCGGCGAACTTCGACATCGGCGGCGTGCAGACGGAAGTCGCCAATCTGCTCGAGCAGCTTGGTTCGATGCTGCCGCAGCTCGATGGTCAGGTGCGACCGACATGGGATACGCTGAACTGGACGCGCGCGGAGCGCGAAGCGGGCTATGCCTATCTATTCGTGACCAAGGACGGCAGCTCCGGCATTCACAATCCGGACTATGCCCGATCACTGCTGACCAATGCGATCAACCATCTTTCAGAGGCGATGGCGCGCGAGAAACAGACGGGCGTGGAAGGGTAGCCTTCGCATCACGGTTTTTTAATGAAGAAGGCGGGACTCGCGCGAGTCCCGCCTTTCTTTAGTGACGATCTCACGCGCGGCAACATTGGGCCAATGTGAACGTGCATCGAGCGCTGAACCCGGCTCGGCGAGTATGGCAAGGGGCGCGATGAATCGGCCCCTACACAATACCATGACGTGTGAGACTACGGAGGGTGAAGGCAGCAGAGGATCAAACAGCACGCGCCGGGCGGGGACGCCCGGCGCGGCGATCATTTGATGTTGCAGAGATCAGATGGTGTTCAGGTCACGCCATCGCTTGGCGAAGCCTGAATCAACGTGCGTACAACCGTCGAGCTCAGTGTTGAGTCGCGGAGCGATGTTCGCGGATGAAGCGGTCGAGCTGCGAATCGGCGCGTTCCGATTTCGCGTCACGTTGTCCCGGTGTCATGGCGCAGTCCGAATTCTCTTGATCCAATCCCGGAAAAGTTCGGGATGATGCACGGTCTGGCTGCGGTCCCGCGCGAGCGCGTCCGCGAGTTCCGAGAACTGCCGGTGCCGCTCGCTCGCCGGATTCAGCGCGCGCAGCTCCTGTTCGACCGCGGAGTGCAGCAGCGCTCCTTCATGAGTCCAGACGCGCAGCGTATCGGCGTAGCTTTCGTCATGGCAGGCCGCGCAAGTCGCGCCGCCGGGCCGCTCAATGGTTTTTCCGTCGGGCGCATGGCAATCGGCACAGGCGACCTCCGCTTCGGCCATCGCCGACGGAACTCCGGAAGCCGCGAGTTTGCCGTGATAGACGCTGGCCTGAAACGCATGACAGGCGGCACAATCGGTGGTCGCCGTCACGGAGCGATGATGACATGCGTTGCATTGTTCGGCGGAGAGTTTCAAGCGGCCGTGACGAGGCTCGTCGGTCTCGTGGCAGGTTTGACACTCCAGACGGGCGCGCGCGTGAACGCGATGATCCACGGGCTTGCCGTTCCACACCGGCGTCAGTTCGCCCGCGGCCGGATGGCAGGCGAAACAGTTTTCTTCCGCGCCGCGCTCAGCTCCGCGCACGGCGCGAGTGAGTTCGGCCAGCAGATCGGGATTGTGAACGGGATTGCCTCGGCGATAGGCGCGGAGGGCGGCGAGCAGCAGGGTGCGGCGATCCTCGGGCAAGCGCACGGCTTCCCGTTCGAGATCGGCGACGGCGCGGACCAGCGGCCCGTTCCACGTAGGCCAGAGCGCGTCGTAGCGGCTCTCATGACACGGCGCGCAGTGCGGCTTGGCGAATCCTCCGTCAGGCTTATGCACCGGTTCGACGTGACAGGACGTGCAGGTCATTCCCGCGCGGGCCATAGCCGAAGGAGTCGCGGGCAAGCCGGGCAGAGTTCCGTTCCAGACGGAAAGCACCGGGCCGGTCGCTCCGCCATGACAGACGGCGCAGGCGAAATCGGGATGCTCCTCGTCCCTCGCTTCGCGACCGTGACGAATGGCGATGTGACATTGCAGACACTCGACGTTGTTCTCGGTCACGTGCTTTTGATGGACGAAGTCGCGATCGCCGTAGCGTTCGATATGCGCTTTTTGCGCATGACAGGAATTGCAGCGTTCGGGGGGAACGTAGCCGTCGCCGGCGACCGCCGTGGCGTGACAGTTCAGACACTCCACGCCGCGCGCCAGCACGTCGCCGTGGTCGAAGAGTTTCCCGACCGCGCTCGCGCCGTGCGGGGGATTGTGGCAGTGGGTGCAGCGCGCGAGGTCGGTCATACGGCCCGAGGCGTCGGGTTTAAAATGACAGAGGAAGCACGTTCCTTCGGTGACGGCGATATGTTCGCCCTGCACGATCTGGGCGTGACAGGAGGTGCAGCGCAGCTCACGGTCGCGACGCGGCTCGATCAGATGGGGGCGGTGATCGAAGCGAACCCCCTGAAACTCCTCGACGCTCACCAGCAGCCGCGTTTCGTGGCAGCCATCCCTTAGACAGGACGCGTCGTCAATTTCAGCCCAGGGTTTCGAGCGCTTGTAGAGACCGGTCGCGTAGTTGACCACCATGGAAACGGCCATGAACTTGTGCTTGACGGTGCCTTCGAGTCCGGGGGGGATGTGGCATTTGATGCACTCGACGTCGTGGTGCGTCGAAGTGCGCCAGCTGTCGAAATAGGGACGCATGTAGTGGCAGGTAATGCAGAAGCCGGGCTGCGACGTGGCCTTCACGAACGCGGTGAGAGCCACGATCGTGACGATCACCGCGGCGATGAAGAGCAGCAGCAGCTTGCGCGTTCCGAGCGCGAACAGACGGCGGAAGCCCTGACCGATGAGCCAGAAGGGAAGCTTAACGACTTCCCAGCAGGCGGACACGAAGTCGCGAAACAGCCGCCCCAGAACATGCCACCCGAGATACCGCAATGGATTTTTTTCCTATTGATCTGATGGAGACGGTCGGTCGTCACGCGCCTTGTCCGCGACGGCATGGCGCTCGGCTTCCGATTCGATGAGCGCGCGATACCAGCGATGGTGGCGGTGTTTAACGTGTTCGAGATTCATTTTTCCGGTCAGCCACGTCCAGCTCATGGGATATTCTTCGGGATGGAAGATCACGAAGAAGAAATGCCAGACGACGATGGCCAGCGTGGCCAGCCACGCTTCGTAGAGATGGATCGTTTGCGAAGCCGTAATCGCCCACGAGGGCAGATAGGGCGAGAGCTGGGCGGGGAACCAGAGAATGAAGCCGGTGACGATCATGGCGATGGTTCCCCAGATCAAGGCCCAGTACTCGGCCTTTTGGGAGTAGTCGTAGCGGGCGTATTCGGGAGTTTTTCGGCTCAGATTCAGGTGGAATTTCACCGTGTCGGCGAAATCGCCGACGTCGCGTTTGACGGGCGCGATGGCGCGGAATTCCTCGCGGCCGCGGCGGGTGAGGAACAGATAGACGACATGATAGATCGAGCAGGCGATCAGCAGCAGGGCCATGCCGCGGTGCACGATGCGGCGCGCCGGTTCGTTCATGCCCAAGTCCGACAATCCGCGCACCCACCACGCGTCGGGATAGCGGAGCGCGAAGCCGGTGACGGCGAGCAGGATGAAGGAGATCGTCAGCGCCATGTGCTGAATGAGCTGGTGAGTATCGAACCGGACGATTTTCGGTCCCGCCTCCTGCCGTTTGCGGGCTTGAATCATGTGCCAGTTCAGGATAATCAGATTATGGACGAGCATGCCGCCGATGATCGCGACGAGGAGAATCCAGTAGATCCGCGCGATCCAGTAGTTGATGCCGCCGACGCGCGGCTGGAGCGCGCTGTGGGTATAGGACTGGGCGAATTTCGCGTCGGCGCGGGGATGGCACTGACGGCAGGTCGTCGTGACGTTTTGCGGATGGATAGTGGACAGCGAGTCGCGCACGGTGCGGATGGCGTGCGCCTCGTGGCAGTCGGCGCAGACGGCCGAGCGGCGGCTCTGCGCGCGCACGGCCAGTCCGTGATAGCTGTCCTCGTAGGTGGTGACGACGTCGGGCGAGAGACCGTATTTGCGGATGATGGCGGGATTGTTGTGACAGCGTCCGCACGTTTCGTGCGCCTGATGATTGCGGTTGACGCGGCTGTCGGGATCGTTGGGGGAGAGTTGGCTGTGCTCGCCGTGACATCCGGTGCAGGTCGGGCTGTCATAAATGCCGAACATCAGCGCGCGATAGTGAATGGACTGGCGATATTGCGCTTGTTCCCGTTCGTGGCAGCGGCCGCACATTTCATCAATTCGTTTCGGATGAATGGTGGAGGTGGGATCGCTGCCGGCGCGGATCGCGTGGCCGCCGTGGCAGTCGGTACAGACCGGCACCTCGGCGTTGCCCTGCTGAAGCCGTTTGCCGTGCGTGCTTTCGGCATAATTCTCGAACGAGCGCGGCATGCGGATATCGGGATCGAGGGTAATGCCGATTTGACTATGGCACGTCGCGCAGGTTTTCACCTGATTGGCGCGGGCGACCGGGGAGAGCGGATCGGCGACGCGGCGGATATTATGCGCGCCGTGGCAGCTTTCGCAGCGCGGTGCGCGCGGCGAGCCTTCCGCCAGCGCGTAGGCGTGAAGGCTCTGATTGTAGCGAGCCACGGACTCGGCGTGACACGAGCCGCAGGTGGCTTCCGCCGGCGATTCGTTCAAGACGCGGAGGGTGGTATCGGACGGCGCGCGGCTGCGATGCTCGCCGTGACACTCGTAGCAGTGCGAGTTCGCGCGGCCTTCGTTGATCGCCGAGTGCACCGACGAGCGGAATTCCTGAGCGACGTCGGCATGGCACGAGATGCACTGACGTTCGAGATCGTCGGCCAGCTGCCGCTCGCTGGCGATGGTGTGAGTGCCGTGACAGGTGACGCAGTCGGGGCCGCCGGCTCCGCCCGCCACCGGATGACGGCCATGCAAGCCGACGTCGTAGCTTTCATAGATCGCGGTGCGCCCGCGATTGGGAGAGTGCAGACGATTGTGGCACTGCGCGCAGGTGGAGTTGATGCGGGCGGGGGACACGGGCGACTTCGCATCCCGCACAGACAGCACGTGATGCGATCCGTGACAGGCCGCGCAGCTCACGCCACCGGCGTGGCCGCCATGCGCGAATTCACGCCCGGCCTGCTCATGGCACAGCGCGCAGTCCACCGGCTTCAGGCGTTCCGGGTGGGGGAAATCGTCGAAACCTTTCAGATCGGCGTGACACTCCACGCAGCGCAGCGCGGCATGTCTGGATCCGGCCAGCGTGTCGGAGGTGACGCACAGGGAGATCGTCCGGCCGTTGTCCAGCGTGCGGGTGAGCGACTCGTCGCCGTGGCACATACTACAGTCGTCGTTCGTCTGTGCTTGTATAGTGTAGATGAAGGCAAGCAGCGACAGCACCATCGCCGGAATCCGAGCCAGGCAAGCGACAGAAGACGAAAATGAGAAATTCCGCTGACTCATGGTGTCTTCCTCGCGGATGGAAAACCACCTTTGAAAGCGCTCATGACAGAATCCGATTCGCCGTTGTCAGTCTTTCGACCGGCAACGGCGAAAAGATCTTTCGAGACAGACCGCAGGGAAACAGTCCGGTTGTATTACTTGCCTTCTCCCGAGGGAGTTGCAGGTTCCACCGACGGAATCCTATGAACGATCTTGGGCAGCATCTCTTCGAAGTTGAAGCCCTTGAAAGTGGGCGACTCTTCGTTGTGGCACTTGGTGCAGGTTGCTTCATCGGGCAGCCACATTCCGGCGGCGACGGCGGCGTTGCGATCCTTCATGACCTTCATCGCCTTGTATTCGCTGCCGGGGCCGTGACAGGATTCGCAGCCGACCGCACCCAAGCCTTCGGGAGTTGCCAGCGCTGCATCCAGACCTTCCGTTCCATAGCCGCCCGCACCGTAGCCGGTGGTGTGACACTTCAGACACTTGGGATCTTTATCTTCGCCCTTTTCCGCATTCAGCGAGGCCATTGACTTGGCATGCGCGGACTCGAGCCAGATTTCCCACATGCTTCCCTTCTTCTCGCCTATGTGACAGGTCTTGCAGGCTTTGCTGCCTACGTAAGCGGGAGCTTTTTCCGCCGGGGCGGGCGCGGGTGCGTCTTCGGCAGAGACCAGCGCGGTGAAGAGTCCCAGAGCGGCCAGCGCCGCAAGGGACAGAATGAGGGTCATCCACGTACGGTTCATGTCGTTATACCTCCAAGTGAGAAAGAAATCGGTTCGGCGGAATCCGTCAGGACGTCGCCGTCGTATTCAGATTTTCGAGTAGATGATCGAGATCGCGCGCGTAGAGATGGGTGGTTTTGCGCGTGAGTCCGGTGAGCCGCGCCGAGGTCGCGTTCGTCCATTCGATATAGAGCACGCGATGACTCACATAGAAGCTGAGAATGAGACCGAGCGTTCCGAAGATGAATCCGGCCCAGAGAATCCAGCCGCCGTAGGTCTTTTTGATTTCCCAAATGGTCATCATTTCTTCGGACGCGCGCTCGCCCGCAAGCGAGGTGATCCGATAGGTGAAGCGGCCGGGACCGGACTCGTGAGACGGAAAGCGGAGGAACGTCCACTGAGCCTTCGCGAATCCCTTCGGTCCGCGGAAGAGCAGTTCCACGGCCGGATTGATGAAGTCCGCCGATTCGCTGTACGCTCCCGCCTGACCCAGTTTGAAATTCGGCAACAGACGGCCGGCCGTGACGACGAGCGTATCGCCGGGAATCGCAAACGGCTCGCCGGGTTTCAGTGTCAGCGTGTCGAACCGCCCCGCCGCGCTGTCCGACACCGACA
>JAQTRJ010000074.1 GCA_028711875.1 bacterium
TTGGAGAACACTTTGGGGGGTACTTTTTCTAAGGGCGAGTTTTTTCTCAGTTTAGGGGCGCCCCCGTCAATGGTGTCGGTGTATGTTTTTGCTTGACTTGTTTCATTCAATCCTGTATATTATTTATAATTCGCCTATGAGCGAAGGGAAATGTGACGTATGTGCCATTGCAGTGCGGGTTGCCTCCGGGTAACCCGCTTCTGTTATTCAGCTATTTCTGTAGGCGACATGCGGCTCGGCATCGGAAACAACTTAATACCATAGCCCTCAATTTTTCCGCTTTTATCGTGAGCAATCTTGTTGCCCAGCTTCTGCCAGAACTTTTCTACGGCTTCGCTTTTCTTGGTCGCGCCGCGCATGGCTTCGATGTCTTCGGAGCAAAAACGAAGCAGTGTGGTCCAGTGGAGGGGATTGCAGAGCATGTCCGCTACCTGAAGCCCGAGGTTTCGGTCTTCCTTCTGTAAAATCGCAATCTCGCTGGAAATCAGTTTACTTTGCACCTCTCTGGCAGTGATCGTAATGAATCTCTTGCTCCCGTTCTCATAGATGTTGCGATAGCTGCGCTTCAGTCGTTGGTCACTCTTTTCATTTCTTGCTTCGATGATCAACTTCGCCATCAATCCAGGGATGTGGTTATCGCGCCGGCGCTCTTGTTTCTCCCGCTTCGTCAGCTCATAGATGACCCGCTCTGTGTGCCAAACAATCAGCAAATGGTAGGGATCGTCGAGATAAACCTTGAATTTGTCCTGCATTCTCTGCTTATCAATCGTGATAGACATCAGGGTGCAGTCTACGCTCGCCACGGCATCAAGAAAATCTTCCCAAAAGCTCGCCCTTGCCTCGTCGGATATCCCGGAGAAGACTCCCGCCTTTGTATTCATGTCCGTGAAATGCAAGAACGCGTCACTTCTGCCGAAGTGCCGCGTAAGAACATCGTTAGTGCGAGGCAGGAGTTCGGTCCAGTGCAGATCGCCCCGCAGCAACATTCCACCGATGGTCAGATAACGTTCATTAATGGTCTTATACAGCTTCTTTGCCTTGAAAGTGGCGTGACCCGACTCATCCAGATAGAGGTAATAGATTTCCCGAAGGCGTTCGAGCTGACTTTGCGATATTTTCTTCACGTCCTTTCGTCTCCATGAGTGCCGAGCGGGCGCCGCACGCCCGCTCGTCTATCCTGCCAATATCTCGAACAGGTTCCCGCCCTCAGTTCAGCCGGACAGGCATGATGAGCATTAGCAGGTCTTCCTTTTCTTCCTGTTCCGTCGGCTTCACGATTCCGGCCGAGGTCGGCGTGCCCAAATCCAGAACCACCTCGCCGGTGTCAATCTGCTTGAGCACGTCGAGGACATAAGCCGCATTGTAGCCGATATCCATCGGTTCGCCCGCGTAGGAGCACGACACGCTCTCGCGGCCTTCGTTGCCCTGCTCGATGTCTTCCACCAGAATTTCCACGTTGTCCGCGGAAATTTTCAGCCGAATCTGCCGCGATATTTCGTTGGACACGATCGCCGCGCGCCGCACCGCCGCCTGAAATTGATCGAGATCCAGCGTCAGTTTATTTTTGTTGTCGGAAGGAATCACCGCTTCGTAGTTCGGATAACGCCCTTCGATCAGCTTGGTAATCATCGTCGTCGGGCCGACGCGGAACGCGATCTGTTTGTCGGTGAAAAACATCTCGATATCGCCTTCGCGCTCACACAGCCGGGCCGCATTCTGCATGGCCTTGGCCGGCACGATGCTCTCCAGCGCGGCTCCCTTGTAACCATTATGCTGATAGCCGATTTTCACCAAGCGATGACCGTCCGTGGTCACAAAACGAAGTTCCTGAGCCGAGACCTTCGCATACACGCCGGTCAGTTGCGGCCGAAGTTCATCCCGCGATACGGCAAATGAACATTTGCTGATCATTCTCCGCAGCTGCGATTGACTAAGACGCAGCGGCTCCACTTTTTCCAGCGACGGAACTTTCGGATAATTCTGAACGTTTTCACTGGCCAGATTGTAGTTTTTTCCCTCGGCGGTCAGCGTAATCCGCCCGTTATCAGCCGCCTCGACGTGAATCGGCACGTCGGGGAGTTCACGCAGAAGTTCCAAATATTTTCGGGCCGGAAACAACGCCTTTCCGTCTTCCTCGCCGCTCACTTCGAGCTGGGTTTCCATCGAAATTTCCAAATCCGTGGCGGTGACCACAAGTTTTTTGCCCGTCAGTTGGACCAAAAAATGCATAAGCACCGGCATCGGACTCTTGGTCGGAATAATCGTGGCGAGTGTTTGAAACGCGCTGAACAGGCTGCTCTGGGAAGCTTGAAATTTCATAGATGCCTCGTAAGAACGAATGTGAGAGAGAAAGAAAGAAGAAAACTCTCGTTGTCGTTATTGGGACTGTGGACTTGTGGACAGAGATCGCAAGCCGCTTGTTTTGGAAGAAACTGTGCCGACGTTGGCGAGTGAAAAGCGTTTCCGTCGGTCTTTAGCTGTCTACTCCATCGCGAGTGCAGGTTTGAAAAAAAATGAAACCTTCAAAAAAGAGAGCGAATAAACGGCGCTTTGTCTACCAATTTTCACTCTTATCCACTCGCGGGAGTGAGCGGATTTATTTTGTTGCGGAGATCACGCAGAATTGAAACGATTTCCGCATCGTTGGCAGCGTGCCGTTCGCGGATCGTATCGCGAGCGTGAATTACCGTGGAATGATCGCGGCCGCCGAATAAACTGCCGATCTGCTTCAAGGAGAGCGATGTACATTCGGTCATCAGCATCATGGCGATCATCCGAGGCAGAACAATTTCCTTTTTTCGCGATTTTCCGCGCAGCAAATCGGGACTGATCGAAAAAAACTCGGCAACGATCGTGAGAATATGCTCCGCGGGCGGGCGATGGCCGTTTTGGCCGGAACGCGTTTTCAAAATTTCGCGAACGAGGTCGGCGGACGGCGGAACACGCATCAGTTGACAGCGGGCGGTCAGCGTGACATAAGCCCCTTCGAGTTCGCGGATATTGCTGGTGATCGTTGCGGCCAGAAAATCCGCCACGTCGCGGGTCATCGGAAACTTATCGGCTTCCGCGCGGTGCAGGAGAATCGCCACCCGGGTTTCGTAGTCGGGCGGTTCGATGTTCGTCACCAGCCCCGAATCGAAGCGCGAGACCAACCGCTTGTCGAAATCGGCCAACTCGGACACCGGGCGATCGGCGGTCAGAACGATTCGTTTGCCCTTTTGGTAGAGCGTGTTAAAGGCGTGGAAGAATTCGATCTGCGTGCGCTCTTTCGCCGCGAAAAATTGCACGTCGTCCACGAGCAGCAGGTCAATCGAGCGGTAGCGGTGCGAAAAATCGGTGGTGTGCCGCGTCTGCAGCGAATGAATAAAATCCTGAGTAAAACGTTCGGACGAAGCGTAGAGCACGCGATATTTACCGCGGTGCCGCGACAGGGCGCGGTTGCCGATCGCCTGCAGGAGGTGGGTTTTGCCCAGTCCGGTTCCGCCATATATAAGGAGAGGATTCCACGGGCAGCGCCGCTCCATGTCGGCCACCGCGAGGCAGGCGGCGCGCGCGAAGGAGTTGGAATCGCCTTCAATGAAATTTTCAAAGAGATAGCGAGGATTCAGATGGGAATCCTCTTGATTCTCGGAGACGGCGGCGGGAAGCGGCGGTGGCGGCGCGGGACGCGCAACGGCAACGGGCGGACTGACCGAGACCTGCAGCTTGAGCCGGACCTGCTCGCCGCGTAAATCGGCCAGAATGGTTTCCAGATTGGCAACGTAATGGCTCTCAATCCACTCGCGGTGGAACTGACTGGGAGCGGTAAGTATCAGCGCGTTATTCTCAAACCGCTCCGGTACGAGCGGCCGTAGCCAAGTCGCAAAGCTTTGTTCTGGAAGATGGTCCCGCAGAGCCACGAGCGCGGATTGCCACATCGCGGCGGCTTCGGGGACTTCGATTTGGGTCATGGGAAAATCGGAAGCGGGTTCCGCAGAAAACGAGCACTGCCCGCGGATCAACATGCTCTCAAGCAAAGCAGTACTCGTCGGTGGCAACGCAACAGATCGGCACACTCGCAAAAGCGTGTCGGCTGGCAGTCAATATAACACGTTCTCCCCCATTGTCAACTCATTAAGTTCTCATTTGAAGATACCTTACAGTCGTTACACGATTGTAATTTTTAGCTCTGACCCACAATCCGGATGAGAATGCGAGAGGCGAGGCGCGCACGTGCGCAGGAGTGGGCAAATCACTCGCGCGGATCGGCACAACCGTTCAGGCTTGAGAGAAATCACTCTCAAAAAATGAGTTGCTCTCTTTTCTTCAAGGGAGCGGGCAAAAAAATTCTGATTTCTGCCATGAAAAATTTGCCGCACTGTGTGTTCCCGCGTGGCGAGGGCGTTACCTTCCCCCTTTGAAAAAGGGGGGAATTGAAGGGGGGGGTGGATGCGAATGGGAGGGCGTCTCGCGTTCAACCAACCCCCCACTGTCCCCCCTTATTCTAAGGGTGGAGGGAAATGGGTAAGTTTCTCATCTTCCCCCCCTTGAGAAAGGGGGAAATTGAAGGCGGTGGATGCTAATGGGGGGGTGTCTCGCGTTCAACCAACCCCCCACCGTCCCCCCCCTTATTCTAAGGGTGGAGGGAAATGGGTAAGTTTCTCATCTTCCCCCCTTTGAGAAAGGGGGGAATTGAAGGGGGGTGGATGCGAATGGGAGGGCGTCTCGCGTTCAACCGACCCCCCACTGTCCCCCCTTATTCTAAGGGGGGAGGGAAAAGCACGGCACGAGTTGCGCCTTGTTGCTCATTTTCTTATATTTCCGCTTTCCCGCCTTCGCGGATTCGAGCCAAGTTCTGAAGTTGACAAGAATAAGATAGAGAGCGTGATTCGGTATGAAACGCACTTACCAACCCTCCCGCCGCAAGCGGGCCAACGTTCACGGATTCCGAACCCGCATGACGACCAAGGCCGGGCGTGATGTACTTCGCCGCCGCCGGACTAAGGGGCGTCACAAGCTCACGGTATCGGATGAACGACACTAAGTTCCCCCGCTCTGAGCGGCTGCGCGGCCGCCGCGAGCTGGAACGTGTTCGAAAAGAAGGCCGGCGGCGGGCGACCCCCGAGCTGGTTCTTTTTTTTTATCCGGGCAGGAGCGGCGGCAGGTCGCCTTCGCTGCGACGCGTGCCGTCGGCAATTCGCCAGACCGTCACCGATGCGTCCGCAAACTCAAGGAATACTATCGTTTAAATAAAACGGTCTTTCCTGAGCAGAGTCATGTTTTCCTGATTGTTCGCCGTCCCGTGAAAGACTGGGCGGTTTTCGAGTTACGCCTCGCGAATCTTTTATCCGACCTTGCGCCAAGCGATCATCTGGATTCTCAGCCGTCTGATTGACGCGTACGCCGTCACGCTCGGCCCGCATTTCGGCGGCCGTTGCCGGTTCACGCCGTCATGTTCGCTGTACGCGCGCGAGGCGATCACCGTACACGGGCCGTTGCGCGGAAGCCTGCTCGCCGTCCGCCGCCTGGTCAAGTGCGGCCCGTGGCACAAGGGCGGGCACGACCCGGTGCCGAGCTTGCAGAAATAGGATTTCCCCCGTGGCGGGAGAATCGGGAGATTCGCCGCCGCGATGCCGTCCTGCCTTCTAAAACTATCCCGGTGGTGACTCTCCAGAGTCATCCTGTACCCAGAGAAAAAACAAAAGACCGCACATGTTTGACCGCCGAACCATCCTCGTGCTCGTTGTTGTTGTACTCATTCTGCAGCTCCTGCCGCAGTATTACAAGCTTATCACTCCGCCTCAGCCCGAGCCGGTCGCCTCGCCCGACAGTGCGCAGACGACTACGCCCGCCGCGACCGCCGCCGTTGAGCCAGAAACGGCACAGCCGGATCAAGCAACGGAGACTGTCACCGGGGCCACAACGCCCCTGGAAATCCTCGCCGACACGAGCGCTGTTGAGCTTATAGATGATTATATTGCAATTGAGACACCACTTTACCGAATGTCTCTGGCCTCGAACGGCATGATAAGCGGCTATGAATTAAAAGAATACATGACAAAAGAGGGACAGCCGGTGCGCTTGCATCGGGATGGCGGCGAAGCTGTCGGAACAGTTGACTTTAGCTTTGGTAGCGTGAATCCCAAAAGCATAAAAAACTTACGATTCACTTCGAATAAAAACAGGCTATCCCTCAGTCCTGGCCAACAGGACTCTATTGTCCTTGTTGCCGGGACTGATGAATCGCAGAAGATTATACTAACGTATATTTTTCAAGCGGAAAAACATGGATTCCAGCTCGCGCTTCAGACCAGCGGCCTGAGTGTGCCGGAAGCCGGAGAATTCCGGATCAAATGGCTGGGCGGGGTTCCGATCACTGAGCCAGATCCCGTTCTCGACATCCGCTACTCTGGCAGCTATGCGCAGATCGGCAGTCAGCTTGAAAAAATTGCCGTGGGCAAGAGCGGAACCGCTGATTTTCAGGCCACCGGACAAACCTACTTCGCGGCCGCGCGCTCGAAGTATTTCATGGCCGCCATCGTTCCCGAGACACCCGCGGCGGGAGTGGAGATCGCCGGCCGGAATCCGGCCCCCAAAGATCACGCATCGCCGAGCTTCTACGACCTGACGCTGCGGCAGGAGTTCGGGACAGACGCGAGTGGCCGCTGGACAGTCTATTGGGGGCCGATCAAATACGAAAACCTCAAGAGTTTCGGGGTTGGCCTCGACGAGACGATGAACTGGGGCTGGCAGATCATCAAGCCGTTTTCCAAAGGGACGTTGTGGTCACTGACGACTCTTCATACCGTGATCCCCAACTACGGCCTCGTCATCGTTATCTTCAGCATTCTGGTCAAGCTCATCCTCTGGCCGCTGACGCGCAAGTCGCAGGTCTCGATGAAAAAGATGGCCGCGCTGCAGCCGGAAATCAAGGAATTAAAAGAGCTTCACAAGAACAATCCGCAGGCCATGAACGCCGCGATGATGAAGCTCTATAAGGATCGCGGTGTGAATCCGGTCTCGGGTTGTATTCCGCTGCTGTTCCAGATGCCGATCCTCTACGCGCTGTTCATCGTTTTCAGTACCACGATCGAGTTCAGGCAAGCGCCGTTCATGCTCTGGATCAGCGATCTCAGCCTGCCCGACGTGGTCGCGCATCTGCCGTTTTCGATTCCGCTCTACGGCAGTGCGGTGGCGGTACTGCCGCTGATTATGGGCGTGACGCAGTTCTTCATGTCCAAGCGCACGGCCACCGACCCCAACCAGAAGATGATGATCTACATCATGCCGGTGTTCATGACGCTGATCTTCAATCAGTTCCCGTCCGGCCTGACCTTATATTATACGCTGTTCAACGTGCTGGCCATGGTCGAGCAGCGCCTGATCACCATTCCCGATTTCACCCCCTCCGCCACCGTCATCGAGGAGAAGAAGGGGAAGAAGAAAGGATGAAGGCGGAAGGAGGAATAAAATTCTCGTAGGGGTGGGTTAAGGTACTCCGCAACCCGCCCGTAGTTTCGCACGGCAGTGCGCTTTTGCAGCGACACGATTCATCGTGTCCCCGCAGATGCAAACGGCAGTTTGCCCGCGCGACAAACAACAGATCCGTGGGTCGGGGCTCTGCCCCGACAGACGGCGGGCCGGAGGCCCGCCCCAGGGAAAAGATTTCTCGTTTCGCCGTTGTCGGTCTCCTGACCGGCAATGGCGCCATTGCGACTCAGGAGAGTCACAACGGCGATTACTCCAACCTTGAGTTGACTGGCACGAGTTGATATGGTGATGGCGGGCCGGAGGCCCGCCCCAGGGAAAAAGATTTTTTATAGAGCGAGACAACGCCCCCCTGCTAAAGTTGGGGCGAGCGAACGGCAAGCAACTCAACAATCATGATAATGCGCGGAGAGAATTTATGAACACGCGACATCTGATTGGTTTTCTGGCCGCGATGCTGCTTTGCAGCGTATCGTTCGGTCAGGGACTCATTATTGACCACAATTGTACCGACATCAGCGCGATTCCGCGGGCGGTCTTGGACAGCGCGAAGGCTCACTTCCGTATGACCTACGGCCACACCTCGCACGGCGGTCAAATCGTCAGCGGGATGGACGTGCTGATGAGCCATGACACGCTCTACGATCATTTCAATGACTGGAGCTATTATCGCTACGGCCCGCAGAATCCGATCGCGCCCGACGGCGATCTCTCGCTCTGGGACTACGTGCCGGACGGCGATCTCGGCGCTCCCGACCGCGTGACGTGGGCGGCCAGAACGCGCGCGATGCTCTCGAACGGCGGCGGGGAGTATGTGATCTATCCGCACGGCCGCAATCTGGTGATGTGGTCGTGGTGCGGGCAGGCCGGCTGGGCCACGGAAGCGGAGATCAACACCTATCTCTCGCTGATGACCGAGCTCGAAAACGATTTTCCCGACGTTACGTTCGTCTACATGACTGGCCACCTCGACGGCAGCGGCGAGACGGGCAATCTCAATTTGCGCAACAATCAGATTCGAGCGCATTGCATCGCCAACAACTGCGTGCTGTTCGATTTTGCCGACATCGAGAGCTACGATCCCGACGGCGATTAT
>JAQTRJ010000075.1 GCA_028711875.1 bacterium
GATCAATCCCGACCTGTTCAACTGGGACGACCTGTCCTATCACGCCGACATCGCGCGCGACAACCTGTGCGTGCCGTGGCTGGACGCGGACAATCCGCGGCTCGTGGACGTGCCGGCGGAGTTCGCCCTCGATCCGTTGTGGCCGAATCCGTTTAATGCGCGGGCGCATATTTGCTTCCACGTGGATCGGGCGGGTGAAGTGACGGTGCGGGCTTACGACATTCTGGGGCGGACGGCCACGGAGATCGCTCGGGAACGGTTCGAGATCGGAATGCACACGCTGTCGTGGGACGCGGTCGGGCTGCCGTCGGGAGTGTACTTCATCGAGGCGCAGACGCAGTTCGGTGAGCGGATGGTGCAGAAGGCGGCGCTGGTGAGGTGATGAAGAAAAGCAGAAAGCGGAAATCAGAAAGCTGAAAGCCGCGTTTCGGGAAAGACATGCGGTGTAATCGTCAGGAATGCAGGGCCGGTTGCGAGACCGGCTCTGTTGTTTGCTTTCTGCTTTTCCACACGCCCCCCCCCTTGATCCCCCCGTGAACGGGGGGAGAGAAGACGGGCGGGTTGCGCTGCGTTTAGCCCGCCCCTACGGTTCATCCTTCATCCGTGATCCTTCACAAGACCCCCCTTGATCCCCTGTGAACGGGGGGAGATAGGAAAATCATACCGGGTGGGGAGGAATGGTTTCAGTTTAACAAGATATTGCAAGTGGCATGTGAGTTGCTGTTTTGCGGGGAGGACAGAGAGCCGATCCCGAAATAACCTTGAGAGTCGGATTCCGGCGGGGAACCGCGCGAAAGGAGCATCTTTGGCTTGACTCAAAGGGAAAATGTCGCGCTTAATCCCCGCTCGGCGTTATTCTGAGATTGGGCCAGAAGTCCGGCAAGGCTTGGAGGGCCAATGGGCGATAGCAATATCATTCAGAATTACCTTTTCGAACAGTCTCCGGCAACGGAGGTGCTGAAGCGAAGTCTGGACGCGCAGGCGGCGAGGCAGCGCGCTCACGCTCAGAATATCGCGAATGCGGAGACTCCCGGATATCGCCGAGTGGCGGTGGATTTCGAGGAGCAATTGAAGGAAGTACTGGATCAGGGAAGTCCGGGAACACTGAAGACCGCCGATCCGCGGCACATCGCTTCATCGGGCAGTTCGGGACTGGCGGATCTGACCGCAACGACACGGACT
The DNA here is from genome assembly GCA_028711875.1 of bacterium. Lineage (GTDB taxonomy): Bacteria > Electryoneota > RPQS01 > RPQS01 > RPQS01 > JAHJDG01. The sequence continues at coordinate 1,183 of JAQTRJ010000075.1, forward strand.
GAGCCGCCGAGCGAAGATGGCACGGGGATCAATGGAGTGGAAATGGAGCAGGAAATGGCCGAGATGGCGGAAACGCAAATTCGCTATATGGCTTCGCTGGAACTGCTGAAGAGGCGATATTCCGGGCTTAAGTCGGCGATCAAAGGACAATAGCTAATACGCCACAGCACGGCGTTATATGTGCTGAGTCTTCATCATCACCTCAAACGCAAGCGGTCCCGAGAATCGGGACCGTTTGCTATTTCAGGCGGGATCTGACAGAGTGGAGCAAAGGGCATGTTCGAGTTCCAACTGGGCCAGCGCGGCGGCCAGAGACTCGAAATCAAAGGGCTTATCGAGCCATGAATTGGGGCCGTCATCGGGCAATGGATAGTGCTCGCCGTCGGCGAAGCCGAGACAGGGGACCTCGCCGCAGCGGCCGCGGAGTTCCTCGATCCACGAGGCGGCCTCGTCATAGTCGGTCAGGTCAATGGCCACAAATTCAGGCCGGACATCGTGGGTAATGAGCCAGACGGTGACGTCGTCCAGTGACGAGAACGACTCGCACTCATGGCCGGTTTTTTCCAACATCCGGCGGGCGGTCTCGCGGACGGTGGGATTCAGGCAGACGAGCAGTCCGGGGCCGATGGGGAGCGGGGGCGGAGCCGCCGGGAGCACGGGCGCCGCCGCCGGAACATCGTCGGCGAAAGCGATCGGAGTGCAGTCGGGAGCCGGCGGGGTGTCCAGCGGTTCGAGGACGATCAGCAGCGCGGGCGCGCCCTCGACCTTGATGAGTTCGTAGCTCAGCTCGCAGCGCCGTTCGGCTCCGTTTGCGGCCTCGGCGAAGAACTCGGTATTGCCCTGACCGAATTCCCACGATTCAGCCGAGAATTCGGAGAGCGCGCGGCCGCGCAGCGCCGAGGGCGTGGTCTGGAACAGGTCGGCGGCGGCGGCGTTCGCTTCGAGAATGCGCTGATCGCGGGGATCGGCCAGCAGCACGGGATGGCGGCTGAGCGCGCACAGAGTGCAGAAATTTTCCTGCGCCTGTTCGAGTTCGATTTCGAGATTTTTCGAGGCGGCCAGAGGATGCCCGTAGAGGTAGAGATGGTGATCGCGGCGAACCACGGTGAAGCAATGGAGACGCGGGCCGAACAGCGATTCGAAGGTCGCGCCGTCGGCCAGCCGCGCCATATCGGCCTGCTGATCGTGGCCGGTGGCGGGGAGAATCTCGGGCAGGAGCGGAGTCTCTTCGAGCCGCGGACAGATCCGGCGCGCGGCGTCGTTGAAGCCGGTAATCAGTCCCTCGACGCTGACGGCGAGCACGGGATAGGGACAACAGGGATCGGGCTGATTGGGCAGCGAGTCCGCCGGGTCGGGCGACGGGGCGACGGCCGCGGCCACAGGTTCGATCCGGAAGCGGAGCGCCACCAGTCCCTCATGCGGGCTGGAGAGTCGCGCGGCCTCGAGCGCTCCCTGATAATCATGGCCGTCCACGATCACCTGAAAGGTGCCCGCCATCTCCTGCGGATCGGAGGCGGCGAGGGCCAGGAGTTCGGACAGCCGCCGGTCTTGTCCGCGATGCCAGATCATCATGTCTTGTCTGGGATAGCCCTTGTGGAAATGAAACCAGCGGTGCGCGGCGGTGTTGGCGCGCACGACCTGCCCGTCGCTGCCGAGCAGACAGACGGGGTCATCGAGCAGATGAAAAAACTGGCGGAACACGCTGGTGTCTTCAAGCGAAGCGGACGGCTGGGTCGGCGCGCTGGCCGGAGCGGGCGATGGCCCACTGCGAAACGGCAGCCAGGCCAGCCATCCGATTCCGGCGGTGAAGCAAAGCCAGCCGAAAACACGGGCCGCGGCGGACGAGGTGGCCACGGGCAGCACGAGCAGCAGCGGTTCCATGGCCGGGACCTGAATCCGCGAGAAACAGAGAGTCGTGCCGTCCCGCAGGGGAACGTTGCCGCGGCCTTCGGCCAGCAGCAGCGGCCATGTGGCGTCGCTGACGGGTGTCCGGGATGGGCTGTTTTTGGAGGCGATGATCGGCTGACCGGGCGCAGCCAGCATCATCCAGCCCGACGGAACCTCCTGAGTGGCGGAGAGAAAGCTGCCGAGCGCCACCACGGCCACGGCATGACCGGCCGGCTGTCCGTTCTCGACCTCCGGGGCGCGAAAATGCAGGGCGAGCATCTCGGGCGTGCCGGGGGCGCGGGGCAGCACAACGACTTCTCCCGAAGCGGGTCGGGTAAGCGAGCGGATCGCCGCGTGCAGACGGCCGCTGTCGCCGCTGCAGGTATGAATCGAGCCGTCCGGTCCGAGGAGCGCGACGGCCTGCAGGATTCCCGTTTCCTTGCCCCACATTTCGCGCATGCGGTCGAGTTTGAACTGAACGCGCGGGGCCGCCCAGTCCTGCGGGCGATCGAGGGCGGGCAGCAGACCCTGCCGAATGATCTGATCGCGGAACATGGCTTGGGCCAGAGTGATTTGGGTTTCCCACGAGCGGGCCAGAGCATCAAGCCGGGACTGCTCGAGGGAAATCATGTGGTCGCGGGGACTGGGGCTGTTGGCGACCAGCAGGAAGACACCGGCGAGGACGCAGATTGCCGGGATGAAGACCTTGACGAAGCGGGGCCAGGTGGACATGGTGCCTCTCAGGTTGCTGAACCACATCTTGACACAGGCAAAGCTGCAAATTGGGTGCCGCCGGGAAGGGGGCCGGTTTGCCTTGACAAAGTAAGAGAAAATATGTAGATTGGCATGGTAATTGGGAGTCTGAAAGGGGCCTAAACCGGGATAGTGAAAGGCGTTTCGCATTGGGGATTGCGAGACGCAAAGGGAGAGGCGGAGGATTCCGGCCGGGGTGCGCGCGGAGTATGGAATCTGTCGTGCTTGTTGGGGAATCTCGGGCGAATCTGGAGATTCGCCGCGGCGGAAGGACGCACACCGCGGCGGAGAGACGCACAACCGTGCGCGGCTCTGGAGATTCCGGCCGGTTACGCGCGGAGTATGGATTGGCCAACGGGAATTATTCGAGCGCTGAACCCGGCTCGGCGGAGAAGGAGATTCTGGACGCCCGCGCGGAAAGTTATACAGGTGTGGAAGATTGATCGGCGCGGTGTCCAGAATGACAGTTCCCCCCCCTGCCCCCCGTGAACGGAGCGGAGAAGAACCCCCCTTTTGTTCCCCCTAAATCGGAGATTTTTGGGGAAAAGGAGATTAGCGAGGCGATGAACTGGAAGTTGTTGGCGATGGTGTGGTGTTGGTGGGCGAGCGCCGCGCTGGCGATCGCGCCGGAAGTCGAGCGCTGGACGGTCTATCCCGAGTGGGGCGAGCTGACGACAGTGCTGACCGACGACACCACCCAATCCCCGCGATGGGTCTATCTGGGCGGGACCGGGATGACGGGATCGTATCAGTTCTACGCGCTCAAGGTGGACTCGGCGGGCGGCGCGCTGTGGACGCGCAGTTACGGGAATCAGGATCACGTCTCGACCATGATCCGCGCGGCCGACAGTTCGCTGATGATGATTGGATACACGACGACGAATCCGACGCAGGATTACCGGATGATGCGGGTGCTGCCCGACGGCTCGCAGCAGGGGAGCTACAGTTTCGGGGGTAATGCAGCGGCGGAAATCGCGCGCGGGATCGCCCAGCGGGCGGACGGCTGGTTTTATCTGATCGGCGAGCGCGATCCGCGACGTGCTGTTCGTGCGCGCGGATACGCTGGGGGAAAATCCGCGGGTGCGAGTGTTCGCGGGCAGCGACTGGGAAGAGTGCGGCGACGCGATTCGGCTGTCGGCGGAGCGGACGCTGATCGTGGGCGGCGCGCACAATGCGGCGGGCGGAGCGTGGGACATGTTCGCGCTGATGACCAACGACGCGGGCGACAGCCTGTGGTCGCGGCGCTATGGAACAACGGCGAACGATTACGCGCTGGCGGTGACGGCGACGACCGACCGCGACAGCGGATTCGTGCTCGCGGGGTGGAGCGAAGGTTTGGTTCCCGGCGAGCGGCGCGGACTGCTGATGCAGATTTCCGCGACCGGGGACAGCCTGTGGACGCTGGACACTCCGGAAGCGGCGGCCAGCGAGCTGGCCGATGTGATGCAGGACGGCGCGTGGCGCTATCACGCGGCGGGCTACGTGGATCGCGAACCGCATCACGGATGTTATCTGCTGACCGAACCCGATCCGCACTCGCCCGAGCCGCACGCGCCGAGTCGGTTTTCGCTGCTCGCGCCCGCGGACGACGCGGTGGTGGACAGCCACCGAGTGACGTTCGCGTGGGAAGCGGCGTTCGATCCCGATGAGCACGACACCGTGCGCTATACTCTGGAACTGGCTTTCGACACGACGTTCGCGACGAGCGACATCTACGGGCCGCTGGACACGACGCGATTCGTGTGGACGGCGGATACGGATGAGGTGCCTCTCTTTTGGCGGGTGACGGCGGAGGATCTGCTCGGCAATACGCGACTGTGCCGCGACGGGCGGCGCGGTTTCCGGATGGCGATTCCCGATTCGCTCGGCGCTTTCAGCCTGTTCTATCCCGACAGCGGAATGGGCTTGCCGCGCACGGCGAGCGAATTCCGCTGGGAGCGGGCGCTCGATGCGGACGCGGACGACACGGTGCGCTATGCGATCCAGTTCATGGTCGGCGACACCGGCTTTACCTTTCCGGGACTTCCCGACACGTTCATCAACGTGAGCTTTGCGGGCAATCCGCTGATCGGCGAAGCGGATACGGTCTGGTGGCAGGTGACGGCGCAGAGTCTGCTGCCGCCGATGGAGCGAGACTCGCGAGAAGTGTGGTCGTTCGTGACGTGGTCGGTGGGCGCGGACGAGTTTTTATCGTTGCCGCTGGAATTCGCGCTCGATCCGCCGTTTCCCAATCCGTTCAACGCCGTCACGCGCATTCGCTACGGCGTGGACCGGCTGGAGAGCGTGCGGCTCGACGTTTTCGACCTTCAGGGGCGGCGGGTGACGACGCTGGCGGACGGGATGCACACGCCCGGTCGCTATGAATGCGCATGGAATGCGACGGATCGGGCGTCGGGAACGTATTTCGTGAGACTCGCCGGCGCGGATCGCGCGCGTACGGCCAAGCTGATTCTGCTCAAGTAGGAGACGCACGGGTTGAAGGCACGATGGGCAGCAGGGATGGCGCTGGTTGCCGCGGTGTGGCTGGCGGCGGCGGCGCAGGCGCAGAATTTTCAGAGACTGGTGTTCGCGGAGGACATTTCCGGCGCGTTCGACATGGCGCTGTTCGACATGGATGGGGATCACGACGTGGACGCGGCGGCGACGAGCATGTGGGGTTCGGCTTATCTGATCGAAACGCTGCCCGATCACCGCGAGACGACGCTGCTGTGGGGATCGGTGTCGGGTCTGGTGCGGGGCATCGCGGTCGGCGATCTGGATGCCGACGGCGACAGCGATCTGGTGGTGGCCGCCTATGGCGACGACCGGTTCGTTCGGTTCGAGAACACCGGCGCGAGCGGATCGAACCGGTTCGTGGAGCATACGCTGCTCGGCAACTCGAACGGGGCCTGGTCGGTGGAGACGGGGGATTTTGATTCCGACGGCGATGTGGATTTGGTGGTGACGGAGTATCTCGGCAACCGGGTGAAGGTCCTTGAGAATCATGAAGGGGTCTTCTCGATTGCCGCGAGTAGTCTCGTGCGCGAGCCGTTCGGAGCGGTGTTCGCCGATTTCGACGCGGACGGCGACAGCGACGTAGTCTGTTGTTCGCTGGTGGACCCGCTCTACTGGGTGGAGCAGGAGAGCAGCGGCGTATGGACACTGCGCTCGCTTGGATTCGGGGCGGAGACGACCAGTCTGGCGCTCCACGATTTCGGACGGGACGGCGATCTCGATATCGCCGGCGCGCAATACGCGAACGGCAGAGTGATCTGGTGGGAGCGCGCGGGGAGCGGCTTCACGGAGCGCGTGTTGTCAGGCAGCGTCAGCAATCCGCGCGGGCTGGGCGTGACCGACTTCGACGGAAACGGCCACGCGGACGTCATTGTCTGCGGTCAATACGGCGATGTTCGCTGGTGGCGCAACGACGGCAACAACGTTTTCACCGGCGAGTGGCTGACGGACGGACAGGCGCTGTATGGATTGGACATCGCGGACGCGGATCAGGACGGCGATCCCGACGTGGTGATGGCGGATTATCTGGGATCGGAATTGCTGTTCTATAAAAATATGATGGTCGTTCCCGCGATTCTGCGCGGCACGGTGCGTTCCGCGCAAGATGACGAGCCGCTGGCGGGAGTGGAAATCACCGTGAACGAACTGGGAACGCGCACCTACAGCGACGAGCAGGGCACGTTTCAGCTCTGGACGGCGGAGGGCACTTATTCGGTGGCGGCGCGGCATTCGTGCTGGAACGAGGGCGTGCTGACGGGCGTGACTTTGGCGTCGACGGAAACGACCACGGTGGAGTTCGCGCTGGATCGGGGAATCATGAATCTGGAGATCACGTCGCTGAATCTTGCCGTGCCGAATCGTGAGGTGACGACGGCGCGGATTCCCGTGTCGAATTCCGGAGATGGCGCGCTGAGCATTCGCGCGCAGGCGGAGGGGAGCTACGCGAACGACGAGTGGCTGACGGTGTTGCCCGAGGAGACGACGATTCCGCCGGGCGAGGAAGCGATCTTCGAGGTGACGATCGCGCCGGACACGACCGACGACGGGCTTTGGGACTATTTTGGATTCATCGAGTTTCACGCGCATGCCTGTCCCGACAGCGTGAGCAGCGTCGCCGTGCTGGTGACCGTGCTCGACGCGGCGGAGCCGCAGGGCGGAGTGCCGGAGACCATCGCGCTCGGCGAAGCGTATCCCAATCCGTTCAACGGCTCGACGGCGATCTCGCTGCGACTTCCGCGCGCGACGGAGGTGACGGCGGACTTGTTCGACGTGAGCGGACGGCACGTGCGTTCGCTTTTGCAGGGAACGCTGCCGGCGGGGACGCATGCGATTCCGTTTGCCGCCGACGGTTTGGGCAGCGGAGTTTATTTCGTGCGGTTGCAGGCGGGCGGTGAACCGTTCGTGCGGAAGGTGATGCTGGTGCGGTGACCCCCCTTGATCTCTCCGCTGAAGCGGAGGGAGAATGAAGAGAAGAGATTCTGGACGCTGCCGAGTCCAGCGTGTCCAGAATGACAGAAGCAATAAACATTCAGGATAGAATCATGAGTGAGACGGGAACATTCCGGGCGAAAGTGGGTCTGGCGGAGATGCTAAAGGGCGGAGTGATCATGGACGTCACCGACGCGTCGCAGGCGCGGATCGCCGAAGACGCGGGCGCGGTGGCGGTGATGGCGCTCGAGCGCGTGCCCGCC
>JAQTRJ010000076.1 GCA_028711875.1 bacterium
GATCTTCTGTGTCGTGTGCGTTCCGGCTGCTGAGAGTCGCGCGAAATAGACACCACTTGGCAATCGGGACGCGTCAAACCGCTGCGTGTAAACGCCCGCCGGCAACACGCGGTCGGTCAGCGTCTGAACGAGTCTCCCCGTCACATCGTAGACGGCGAGCTCGGCGCGCGCGGTCGCGGGCAGCGAGAATTCCAGCGTCGCCACGGGATTGAACGGATTGGGATAAGACGCGAGCGTGCAGCGAACGGGGATCGCGGCACGGGCGACGGGTTCAGCCGCGAGGGCCGCACCGTTCCATTTCACGATGGTGCCGTCCCAACCCACGATCCAACCTTGATCGGGAGCGGGGAAGTCGAGATCCATCTGCCGCGTGCTGATCGAATTGGGCGCCTCCTGCCAGTTTACGCCGGCATCGGTCGTGTACCACATCGGCTCGTAATCGCTAATCACATAGCCGTGATTGGCGTCCGGCCACTGCATGCCGCAATAGTCTCCCCAGCCGCCGATATTGACGGGTTCCCACGTCGCGCCGCCGTTGGTGGTGTGGAGAAGCCGCATGTTCCAGACCGCCGCCCAGCCGACGTTGGGATCGGTGAACGACAGTCCAACCACCGCGGTTTCCCCGAAGACGCTGTCTTGATACTGGCGGGTCCAGGTCAGGCCGCCGTCGGTGGTGTGCTTAATGGTGGCCGGTTTACCACCGAAGGTCCAGCCGTTTTGCATATCAAGAAAGAAAAAACCACCCCCGACGACGGTCGGAACGAGATGCCACTCCTGTCCGCCGTTGGTCGTATAGAGAAAATGCTGCGAGCCCATGATCCAACCGCTGTCGGCATTGAAGAACTGAAGTTGTCCGGCGCGCTGGTTATCGGGCAGAAATTGTGGGATGAAGGTTTGACCGCCGTCCGTCGTTTTTATCAGGCCAGAGCTGCCGCCGGAAAACCAGGCCGTGTTGGGATCAATCGCCGCCACGTCGCCGATGGTGGAGGAATCGGGATCGTCCTGCAGCGCCATCCAGGTTTCGCTGCCGTTGGTGGTGCGGGCGATCACGCGGCTGCCGTCCCAATGTCCGCCGACCGCCCAGCCGTAATTCGTGTCGGCGAAGTCCACGGCATAGAACCAGCGATCGGTCACGCGCTGTCCCGCGCGCAGCGTCCAGTTCGCGCCGCCGTCGGCCGTCTGCAGAATCCGGCCATTATCGCCGACGATAATTCCGTGATTCACGTCGAGGAACACGACTTTTTCCAGCAGATCGTTGACTCCGGACACTTGGGGAGTCCAGGTCGCGCCGCTATCCGAGGTGGCAATCACCCAACCGTTGCTGCCGACGATCCAGCCGGTGCGGGGATTGACGAAACAAAGGTTCATGGCGAAGGGTTCGTCGCTGCCGTTGGACAGTTCGACGGAACTCCAGGTCACGCCGCCGTCGGAGGTGCGGAAGAAATCGCGGTATCCTACAGCCACACCGTTCTGTGCGTCGAAGAACTGTACCACGTGGAAACGGGTTATTCCTTCGAGGTCCCGTACTTCCCACGAATCTCCGCCATCGGTGGTGCGGGCCAGATTATAGCCGGCGATCCAGCCGTGTTGATCGTCGAGAAAATACAAATTCTCCAAGCCGTAGGCCGAATCGAGCGGCTGTTCCTCCCACGTGGCTCCGCCGTCGGTGGTGCGGGCCACAAACTCTCCCAGATAGCCGTGGCTGCCGTTCAGGAATCCGACATGGTCATTCAGAAACAGCAGATCGTTGTATTGAGCCGAATCGAGACTCGTCCGTTCGGTCCAGGTCGCGCCGCCGTCCTCGGTATAGAGGAGCGCATAGACGTTTTCTTCGCCATTCCAGAGGGATCGGATCGTCCAGCCGATCTCGGAACTCACGAATGAAACGGCCAAAAAATCTCCTTCGAAATCCGCGTAGGAAACCGACCACGTCACGCCGCCATCCTCCGTTCGCATTTCGACGCCACCCCAGCCCGTGGCGAGTCCACATCGGTCATCGAACATCTGGATGTCGGTCAGCGTGTTTCCCTGCGGCCGGGGACTTTGCCACTCCCACGGGAATTGCGCGCAAGCGATTCCGCCAAAAAAGAGCAACCCAACCACACAGCAGTAAGACATGCGACTCATGGGACCGCTCCTTGTCTTGTTTTGTACCTGAAGTTCTTCTTGAAGCTATCTTGAATGGAATCGTTCAGGGAGATTCCGGCCGGGTTACGCGCGGTTTGACCTTACACCAAGTCGAATCGGTATCCTACGCTAAACCCGGCTCGGCGCGTATTCTAAGATAGCTTCCTCCTAACCCTTCATCTTCGCCCGCGCGTGCCAGCCGGACGCGGCCTCGGGAAAAGCGTCCGACTCAGGGATGTAGGGTTTAATGTCTAAAATCGGAGTTCCATCGAGCAGATCAATCCGTTCGACGCGAATGACGCCGGTCGCTTCGTTCACCGCCAGCAGTTTCACGCACGACAGGGCGATGGGATTGGGGCGGTCGGGCGAGCGCGTGCTAAACACACCGTGCTCGTCCGTGTCAATCCGCGGACGGACGCGCAGCGGCGCGGCGCGCGCCTGATGCTTCCAGACGATGACCCAAACGCGCTCGAAGCCGCTGATGTCGGCCAGTCCGTCGCGGAATTCGGGCAGGACGTGGAGTTCCCCGCTCCGGGCCGTGTCCGCGCTGGAACTGCGCGGCATGGTCTTGCGGTCGGTGAACGGACTGCGGACGTAGCCGATCGGACGAACTGAAAAAGACTGGGCTTCGATCTCTCACCTCATGAGAATTAATTTCTGCGTTTGCGCAAATTGCCGGCTGGAGAGTTGCGCGAAATACACGCCACTCGGCAGGCGCGACGCGTCGAATGTTTGAGAATAGCGCCCTGCGGGCAACAGGCCGTCGAAGAGCGTTTCCACCGCGCGGCCGGTCACGTCGTAAATCGTTAACTGAACGCGAGACGCTATCGGCAGATCCAGCGCAATCACGGTCTGCGGATTGAACGGGTTGGGATAGGCAAGAAGCGACACCGTTCGGGGGATTCCGGCGTGTTCCCTCGGCGACACCGGCAGCCAATTTTCCGAGCGCAGAATCGTGCCGCCATAGCCCGTGGCCCACGCCTGACCGGACGGCAGAGCGCAAACGGCCAGCAGTCCCGCCCCGCAACCGCTATTGAGCTGAATCCACGATTGGCCGCTGTTCTCGGTGCGCAGAATCACTCCGCCGTCGCCGACCGCGATTCCATGCTGAAGATCCGAAAACGAGACGTCAGTAAGCGTCAGGCTTTCGGCGCCGAATTGCGCTTCCCACGTTTCGCCGCCGTTTTCGGTGTGGAGAATTACGGAGCCGACGCTTTCCAGATTATAGCCGACCGCCCAGCCGCGTTGATGGTCGGTGAAATCCACGCCGTATAAATCAATGAACAGTTGGCCGTACTGCTCCGTCCACGTCGCACCGCCGTCGGACGTATGGAGAATGGAACCGCCCATGCCGACCGCCCAGCCGTTCTGGCTGTCGAGAAATTCCACGTCCCACAATCCTCCATACGGACTGTTCACTGTTTGTTCGATCCAGTCCGCGCCGCCGTTCGTCGTGTGCAGGATTCTGGCGTCCATGTTCCATTGGTCCCGCCCGACCGCCCAGCCCAGCTCGCCGTCTATGACCTGAATGTCGCACAGCCAAATCGTTTCATCGAAATACTGGAGTTCCCAACTTTCTCCACCATCGGTGGTGCGGACAATGTGATCCGAGCCGACGGCCCAGCCGTGTTGGAAGTCCGTCAGGGCGATCCCTTCGCACTGCGTAAGCAGGGAATCCGAGCGTAATTGCCAAGTGACGCCGCCGTCGGTGGTCATCAGCAACGTTCCCGGCGAAAAGGAATAATCGTGGGCCATCGCCCACCCCTGCTGGGAGTCGAGAAAGACCACATCCTCCACGACATCGGTCAGGCCGTGATTGACATACTCCGAATTCTGCCAGCCGTCGGTGGTGCGGCGAATGGTTCCGGCGGAACCAACCGCCCAAGCTTCATCAGCGCTCATCATACAGAGAGCGGAGAGACCTTCCTGATAGCCCTCAGTCAGCCACGACCAAATCTCCCCGCCGTTCGTCGTGTGGAGAATCAGACCCGCCGCGCCCACGATCCAGCCGGTCGAGTCATTGATAAATTCCACGTCCGATAAGCTGCGATTGGTGGTGGCATCCTGCGGCAGCCACGTCTGCCCCGCGTTGGTCGTATGCAGGATAATGCCGGAAGGCGTGTCCAAGTCGTAGCCGACGACCCAGCCGACGGAGTCGGAAACGAAGTCCTCGGCGAAGAGATAACGCTCGGTGCCGCTGACCTGCGGAGTCCAGGTGTCGCCGCCGTCGGACGTATGGAGAATCGTTCCGCCCAGACCGACGATGAATCCGTTTTGCGAACTCGTGAATTCCACTTCATAGAGATGCCAATCGGTATCGAGATCGCAGGCGTGCCAGCTCCCGCCGCCGTCAGTGGTGCGAACGACGGTTCCGAAATGACCGACCGCCCATCCGTGAAGATCGTCGGCAAAGCCGATCGCGTTGAGAACCCGCACCGTGTCGCGGAACACGGTTTCCCAGAGAGTGCCGCCGTCGGTTGTACGTAGAATTAGGCCGTGAACCTCACAGCCGCCCGCTCCTCAACCCGATTCTCCGCCGACCGCAAAGCCCTGCTGGCTGTCGCGGAAGCAGATTTCCGCAAGTCCGGAACCGGTGCCGCTTTCTTGAAACGTCCACGTTGCGCCGCCGTCAGTCGTATGGAGGATCGTGCCGCTGCCGCCGACGATCCAGCCGGTATTCTCATTGACAAAGACAACATCGCTGAGAGAATTTCCGGTCGGCAGCGGATTCTGCCACTGCCAATTCTGAGCTTGTGAAAATGGCGCAGTCATCAACAAGCCAATGCCGAGTAGGAACACCAACCGTCTTCTCATCTTGGGCCTCCACGCTAAGGTTGCGGCCGGATAACGCGCGGATTGTAACATCGCAAAGGGGAATTTCTCCGCGCTGAACTCGGCTCGGCGAAAAGTGATCCCGCGAAATTCCGGCAGGGACACAGTCCCTGCTCGGCGAGACGCCCGTCGCGGATAAGTGATCCCGCGAAAAGCTTCGTGAATCGAACGCGTTAAATGCACACGTCGCAAGAAATGCAGAGCCTTCCACGAAAACACAACATCAGCATTCTCATGGAAGGCTCTGATAATCAAGTGGTTCCTCGGAATAACGTGGGACGATCACTTTTTTTACAGCATGACTTGTGCCAGAAATTATCTTCATCGTTCGCAAGGTTCCGGCCGGATTCGGCGCGGCGGATGCGGGACAGGCGCAAGCGACTCCCGCCGCACTCCCCCCCTTGATCCCCCCGCGAGCGGAGGGAGATCAGAGAGCCATTGCCGGTCTGGAAACCGACAACGGCGTGCCAGACTATACCTCGTGCCGCAGCCACGTTCCGCGATAGAAGAGCCAGAGCGCGGCCGCGCCGCCGAGAGCGTGCGCCACTACCAGCGCGGCCATGATGGCGTACGGCCCGCCGCCGAGGATCGGCCCGGTCAGGTAGAGGAACGGAACCATCACAACCCACGCATGAATCAGTGCGAGGACCATCGGCGGGGTATTCTGGCCCGCGCCCTCGAAGACGATTTCGGCTCCGATGTGAATGCCGATCGCGGGCAAGGACAGCGCGAGAATCTGGATGATGATCGTTCCGCTCTGATGCAGCGCGGGATCATCGAAAAAGGCCTTCACCAGCAGCGGCGCTCCGGCCAGCAGGAAAACGGCGTAACCGATCATGATCCAGCCCGCGAGACGGATTGAGAGCACGGCCGACAGCCAGGCCTTGTGCAGTTCCTTGCTGCCGAGGTATTGGCCGATGAGCGCGCCGGTGCCCAATCCCAATCCCGCGATGGCCATGATTCCGAAGTGCATGACCTTGACGCAGATTCCGTAGACGGCGATGACGCCGGTGCCATAGCCGGCGACGATCTTGACGAGGAGCGACGTCGCCAGAGCGAAGGACAGCTGGTTGATTCCCGCCGGCAGGCCGATCCGCAGCATTTGGATCATCTCGCGCGCGGCGAAGGGCCGCCCATGCAGCCAGCGCACGCGCACCGGCGATGACGGCAGGGCCAGGGCATAGAGACCCAGGATCACGACCAGCAACTGCGCGAAAGCGGTGGCCAGCACCGCGCCGAGAATGCCCAGCCGTGGAAACGGACCGATCCCGAAAATCAGCAGCGGATCGAACACGCAGTTCACGACGGTGGTAATGATTTGCAGCCACAGCGCGGTAACCGGCTTGCCGATGCTGCGCAGAGCGGTATAGACCGAATAGCCGGTCATCGCCACGCCGAGCATGATGAGTTCCGCCGTGCCGTAGATCACGCCCAGCCGCTGCACTTCTGCGCTCGCACCGAGGAAATCCAGCACCCACGGCAGAGCGGGAATCACCGGCAGCCCGAACAGCAGCCCGAAGAGAAATTTCAGCACGAACATGTTCTTGATCGCGAGTTCGGTGCGGGGCAGATCGCCCTCGCCGAATCTCCGGCTGATCATGGCCAGACTGCCCGGCCCGATAATCATATTCGAGAAGGCCAGCATCCAGATGAACGACGTGCATAGAGTCACGGCGGCCACCGGCTCGGGGCCGATGCGGGCCAGCCAGAACATATCCACGATCTCGTAGAGCGTCATCACCAGAAAGCCGGTCATCGAGGGCAATCCCATCGAGAGGACGCTTTTCATCATCGCCCGCTTGATCTCGCGGGTGAAGCCGGGCACGGCGGTTCCATTCAGAGGGCCGTGGATAATTTCCGCGATGTGACGCGGAGGACGGGTGCGCAACATGATCGTATGCCGTCAGGTTCTCATTCAGCCGGAACAGGAGCGATGGAAAGGCGCTGAAAAAAAGCCCACCGCCCTGTGTCCGGCGGTGGGTCGTTCCAATTCCAATTCGAGAGGTCTCGAGATTATTTGGGCAGACTCCCAGCGCCAGAGGCCAACACCGGCACGCCATTGGGCTGACCCGTGAGGGTCGCCCGCGACGCGGCAAACGGCGAAGTGAACGTGGAGGGACGCTGGGTCATCGAAAAGTGGTCTCTTGGTCTTCAAGGTTTTCCGGAGTATAACAAAGCGTGGCGAAGAAGTCAAGGGGAGCAAAGATTTTTTTTCGCGCGGAGTGGCGATTCCCGACGCTCGCGCTGTTTTCCCGTTCGGGAGAGGATGGGGTGGGCGCGCGTACCCAGAATGACACACTTTTCATTTTTTTACGGCGCCATTGCGGGTCTGGAGAGTCACCACCGGAATGACCGGCTGTTTGCCTGCGCATCACCCGGCTCGGCGTGCCGTTTAAGCTCGCCTCACAGCGTGGAACTTCCCGGGTGAAAAAGGTGTCTCAGAGTCATCGGCCTGTCCATCCCCAACACCGGAAACAGCGGCAGTATCATCCCGCCGGGTGGTTTTTTCCCTTTCACAGCTTCAGAACCGCAGCGACACCTGACTTCAAATTCAATAAGTATTGAAAATTTATGTACTTAGCATATCTACTGGCGCGGGATTTGCACTATAGCGGAGCATGATCGCCATGATGTGCTCCAACTTCATTTCCGGCTTGCAATTTTGCCGTCTTTTTGCTAAACTGTATGGCCTTCTATACTCCACGTCAAGTTCATGTTCCGGAGGTGACGGACATTCTCCACGGTTATCGTGTTTGAACGAATCTAAGCGTACATCCGAAGCCGTTTCGTCGGATGATCATCGTGGTCGCGTATCTCTATGTCCGTCTGCCGGAAGGTGACCCTCTCACCTCCAGTTTCCACTCTGTCGTTCGCAATCCCGCTCGCTCTTGCGCCCCTTGCGCGCGCCGAGGCCGAGTTTTCTCTGTATTGGTGTAAAAGGAATCTGCCGGGCTGTCCCTGATGTTTCGAGCCGTGATCTGGATTCTGGCGGCGACGCTGTTGGTGTTTGCCGCCTATCTGTCCTACGAGGCGTGGAAACCCGCCCCGCAGGGACGGCTTGACGTCGTTTCCGATCCGCCCGGCGCGGAGATTTGGCTCGATTCGGTGGCCACCGGTTTCCGAACTGGCAGTGGGCCGCTTCCGCTCTCGCCGCGCAGTTATTCCGTCTCGGTGAAGGCGGACACGCTCGCCTTCGAGCCTCCCGAGCTGACCGTGACGATTCGCCGCGGGGAAACCACGACCGTGCGGTTTCTGGCGCGCACGGCGGAAGACACGCTGACGGCGGCCGAGACTCCCGCACCCGTGACGACCGAGCCGGCCGTGACGGAAGCGCTTCCGGTCAGCGCGGACACTTCGGCACCGGTGACGGAGGAGCGTCCGCCGACCGTCGCACCCGACGCTCCGGTCGCGGCCATTCCGTCCCCGGAAACCGCACCGCCGAGCGCCGTCGAGCCGAGTCAGCCCGTCCGCGAAACGCCGGCGGCGGATACTCTCTCACAACCTGTGGGCGAACCCCCGCGCGCGGCGACGCCTCGGG
>JAQTRJ010000077.1 GCA_028711875.1 bacterium
GGGAGATCATTAACGGCCGGGTGTATTTCTCGGGCATCATGCGCTACCGCACCTGCCTGATTACCTTCCCGTTGTCGTTTTCGAAGAACGACGAGGTCGTGCCGGTACAGCTTCCCTACGGACCGGTGATCGAGGCCAAACCGATGTCGTTCACAATCGCACGCGCACTCTTGTTCTTCAACGAGCCGGGCCGCGTTAACGTCGAGTACTCGCGTTCGGAACCGTGGCGTCCGCTCTCGATGAGCCGGTAGCGGCAACCAACACGTGTTATTGATGAGGGCTGCGGAGCGACGCAGCCCTCTTCGCATGACGGGCTGTACATGACGACAATCACCAGACTCTCGCTTTTCGGCGGAATTCTCTGGGCGGCGCTGCTGCTGGCGCTGGCGCTGCGATTTCCGGCGGGCGGAGTGTGGACGATTGACGACGGCGTGAAGCGGATCGCCGCGACGGAGAGCGCGGGATTCTGGGCGGAGCGACTTCCTGACGGAGGGATTCGCGCCCGGCTCGCGCATCCGGAGGAGAATCTGCCGTTGAATCGTCCGTTCGCGAAGCGGGAGGGCCGAGGATTAACGTTGGGATTCGCGCCGCTCACGCGGGCGCTGGCGAAGCTGGCGTTCGGCGCCGGCGAAACGGGCTGGCGGGTGGTTCCGGCGCTGGTGGCGATTCTGCTGTGGATCGCCTGCGAAATCGCGGGTCTCCGCTTCGCGTTTCTGCTGTTGCCGCTCACGTTTTACGGACTCGTGCCGTGGGAGCACGCGCTGTCGTGGCTGCTCGCGGTTCCCGCTCTCTATCTGACGTTTGTGCATCCGGGACGATCGCGCGGGGCATGGCTCGCGGGGGCAGGCGCGCTGCTGGCGTTGGCCTCCGCGCTGCGTCCCGAAACGCTGCTGCTGGCGGCGGCTCTTCCAATCTATCTTTGGCTGGCGCGCCGTCGTGTTCATTCGATGCGCCTGTCGCTCGGGATCGCTCTGGGAATCGCGGTCTTTGGAATCGCGTATTACGCGATGGGAGGCGGCTCGCCGCTGGCTCAGCTTTCGATGAATTTTCCGGCGGAGGGAGCGCCGTTTGCTCCTGGAACCTGGATCGAGCAGCGCGGGCTGGCCGTCTATTGGATGTTCGTGCAGTGCGACCCGAATCCGTGGTTGTCGCTGGGGATTCTCGCGCTGATCGTGCTGGGAGCCATGCTCTTGGTTCGCGCCGAGCAGACGAAGACGATCGTTCTCTACGGACTGGGGGCGCTGCTGCTGGCGGGCGGAATCGGATTCTATCAGGTGCGCCTATGGTCGTCGCCGATACCGCTGCTGTGGCTGATTCTGGGAAATTCGCTGGTGACGGCTGTGCCGTGGGCGCTGCTGCTGTTTCATGGGTCCTTTGTGAATCGTCCGGCGCTGAAGCTGGCGCTGATTCTGATGGGAGCCGCCGTGCTGCTGACGCCGGTGTGGGAAGGCGTGCACTGGGGGCCGCGGGTGCTGCTGTTTGCGAGTCCGCTGCTGCTGATAGATCTATATCGCAGCGGACGCGCGCGCGGGCTTGCGTTTGCCGCGTTGCTGGCGGTGACGCTGATTCAGACGGCGAGCAGCGCGGCGCTGGTGCAGGCGCGAATGCGCGAGACCGGAGATCGCGTGGCTCTGGCCCGCGCGCATCTGGGAACGCCGGTGATCTGCCCGACCACCTCGCAGTGCGCGGATCTCGCAGCGCTGTGGGAAGGCCGCGAATTCTTCACCGCGTCCACACCGCGAGAACTACGGCAACTGCTTGGGGAATTTCGTTTCGCTTCGTTGGATACGGTCTGGCTGCACACGGGCGCGAACGATTCGCTGCTCACGGAGACACTCTCCGCCAGCGCTCCGGTCACGACGGCGCGGAAGACGTTTCTTCAGGCGAAATCGCTGTATACGACGTGGTGGCTCATCCACACGTTGGCGATGAACCGCGACGATCCGAAGTGGGCGGAAATGCTGGAAACGGCGGCGGGCGAGTGGATGCTGGAGGGACGGAAGGAGGATGCTCTGCGGTTTCAGCGGGAAGCGGTGAGGATTGCGCCGGACTCGGCGGCGACGCGGCACAATCTGGCTCTGATTCTGGCGGAACTCGGACGAACCGAGGAAGCGAGAGCAGAGGCGGAAGCGGCGCGGGCGCTTAATCCCGATCTGGAACCGACGCGCCGCCTGTTGGAAATGCTTCAGGAAAATTCCGCAACTGCTCCTTGAGCGCGCGGGCGGGAGCGAGATAGGGATCGCGGGCGAGCGCCGAGTCGAGACAGCGTACGGCGTCGGCGGGGTGATTCAGGCGGCCATGCGCGAGCGCGAGATCGTAGAACGTGATGGCGGTGGGGGTCAGCCGCAGCACGTCTTCCAGAGAAGCGACGGCGGCGGAGTCGCGGCCTTCGTGCAGCGCTTGTACTCCGCGGCGGAAGAAAATGCCCGCGAGATTGTGGCGCGGATCGTCGGCGGCGGGGCGAAGCTCGAGCGCGCGCTGATAGCATTCGATGGCGCGAGCCGTGTCGCCTTCGGCTTCGGCGATGATGCCGAGATTGTTCCAGGCATGATCGCTCCGGGGATTCTCCTCGAGCGCGAGTTCGTACCAGCGGCGGGCTTCGGCGTACTTGCCCTCGCGATAGGAGATCACGCCGAGATTGAGCTGAGTGTAGAGCAGCGTCTGTCCTTCGCGGTAAGCATCCATGAACGCGACGCGCGCCGAATCGAGGTTGCCCAGTTTCAGATGGGCGTTGCCTTCCATATAGCGCGCCCAGCCCGTGGGAGCTTCGCGCAATCCCCACGGATTCATATGCGTGAGAACGACACCCGCGATCAGCGCGAGCAGCGGCAGCCACTCACGGGAGCGCGTTCGCCTGCGGAGTCGTTCAACAATCCAGATCATCCCCGCGGCGGCGAGCAGAGAGAGCCACGGCACGGCCGGCATGCGGAAGCGCGCCGTTACGAAAAACAGAACCACGCTGATCGTATAGACGGCGGCCAGTCCCAGCAACAGTTTGGCAGCGTGAGTCCGCCATGCGGTCCAGATGCCGAGCAGGGCGAAGGGAACGAGCAGGCCGAAATTCAGCCACAGCAGCGGCGGCAGCCACGGGGAAAGCGCGGCGAAATGCAGGATATGTTTATTGTTGGAGATTTCGAAGCGGTTGAAAAACAGCAGGGTTTTCCGTATCATGAAGCGGAGGGACTGCCAGGGGTTCTCAGCGAGAAAGCTCCAACCCTTGTCATAGTAGAAATTTGACAGTTCACCCGGCCGGGGCGGATGGCCCAGTTCGCGCTCCGCTTCGCGTTCGGCGTCCTCCATTCTCCACATGTTGCCGTAGCCGGGGAGCACCGAGAGCGCGCCGGTGGACTCGGGATTGTTGCCGATCCAGAAATTCACGCCGCCCTGCGTAGCGATGAGCACGAACTCTCCGCCTCTGAAAACGTTGGCGGCGGTGACGGGCAGGATGGGCGCGAAGGCTCCGGCCAGCCAGACCAGCAGCGCAAGACCCGCCGTGCGCAGGGAAAGCGGCGCGCGGAAGGCGAGGACGGCGATCAGAATGACGGGGAAGAGGATCAGGTAATTGGGACGGACGAGGGCCGCCAGTCCCCACGCGAGACCGCAGAGGAGAACGGCGGGAAGCCCTCGATCATGCGTGAGCCGCAGCGTCGCCCATAAGCCGAGCGCGGCGGCGAGCATTTCCAGACTGGTGGAGAGGATTTCGTTGGCGAAATAGACGGCCGTGCCGTTGACGGCCAGCAGCGCGGCGGCGAGGATGCCCACGGCGGGGGAAAGAAAGCGGCGGCCGATCCGCCACACGGCCCAGATCGTTACTCCTTGCAGCGCGACGTTCAGCAGGCGGGCGGCGACGAGATCGTGACCGAAGATGCCATAGACGGCGGCGAGCAAAGCGGGATAGAGCGGCGCACGAAACAGCGGAAACGGCCCCCAGTGACCGCTCAGGATGTTCATGGCGGCGTCGTCGTACCAAGCCGGGTCCACCGCCGGTGCCCAGAACGTCGGGTTGTGCCGGCTGTTCCAGATGTGAAGAACGCGCAGAAGCGTGGCCAGCGTGAGGATCACGACCGGCCAACCGTTCCAATTGGCCCACGACTTTTCGCGGGGAGAATGAGCACTGCGCGGGGACATACTCGAATATAGCGAGGTTGTAAATAATTTGCCACTTCCGGCACGCGGCTCTATCCCGTCCGTCCGGGCAAACTGGTGGAGGTGATTGTGAGTAACCGCATCTTCTTGAATCGTGCTCTCTTAGGGCTTGCGGCCGGGCTGCTATGGACGGCCATTTCGGCGGCGGCCGAGCGCGCGCCCAATCTGGAATACCACATTCAGACCACGCCTCCCGGTCAGCCGGTGCCGGTGGTACTGTTTCTCGACTATCGTTTGACCATGGACGAGGTCTATCCCGTCGCCCGAACGCTGCCCATGGATCAGCGGCGGGAGTATGTCGTGGAGACGCTCAAGCAGCGTTTCGAGGAGATCGGCGGTGGGGTGATGGAGTCGCTCGAAGCGGCCCAAAAGGAAGGCAAGGTCACGCTGCTGCGCCCGCTGTGGATCATCAACGCGATTCGCGTTCATGCGACTCCGGATGTGATTGACGAGCTGGACAAGAATCGCCGCGAAGTGATCTACATCGCGCCCGATCCCGAGCATCCGAACACGCTCGACGATATCGGTTGGGGTGTAGCGGACATGCGGGCGGTGCAGGCGTGGACGGAGTATGGCGCGCGGGGACAGGGCGTAATCGTCGGTCATAAAGATACCGGAACCGATCTGGATCATCCGGGAATGCTCGGTAGAATTTGGGTTAATTCCGGCGAAGACCTGAATTCGAACGGCGTGATTGATCCCGGCGAAGCAGACAACGTGGACAACGACGGGAACGGCTATATAGATGATTTCTACGGTTGGAATTTCGACAACAACAGCAACGACGTCGAGGATCGTCAGTCTTCGCATCACGGCACGCGCACCGGTTCGATCATCACCGCCAATTTTGTTCCCTGCGACACGGTCTGCGTCGCACCGGACGCCAAGCTCATGGAGCTTTCCGGCTATCTGTCGCAGGGCGCGCTGTTCGAATCCAGCCAGTACGCCGTGGAGATGGGCGCGCACGTGATTTCGGCCAGCGTGAGCTTCAAATACTCGGATTGCGGCGGCACGATTCAGGACTGTCCGAACCATGTCGCGCATCGTTGGGTGAGCGAGATGGAGCTGGCGGCGGGAATCATTCACGCGAATTCGAGCGGCAATGCCGGGACGGACAATCCGGTTCCGTTGTCGTTTCCGGCTCCGGCCATGTGTCCGCCGCCTGTACTCATCGGCCAGCCGCAAGAAGGCGGCGTGACTTCGATCGTGGCGGTGAACGCCTACAATTCAACCGGCAATTTCGACAACGGCGCGATCGGCCCGTCGGCGTGGTCGAGCGAAGATATTTGCGTGCATCCGCTGATGGCGTTCTGCGGTTCGATCGGAGTCAATCAATATCCCGAGGAATTCGAAGACTATCCCTATTTACAGGGTCAATTGCCGGGGCTGCTTCATCCCGACGTGGCGGCTCCGACCAACGGACGCAGCATCGCCTACGGCGGAGGCTGCTCCTCGATCAGCGGCACCAGCGGAGCCACGCCGCACGTGGGCGGCGCGCTGGCCGTGATTATTTCCGCGTTTCCCGGCATCACTCCCGAAGAAACCTATCGCCTGCTGGTCACGACCTGCGTGGACGGCGGCGTGGCCGGGCGCGACAGCCTGTTCGGTTTCGGCAAGCTGCGCGTGTTTCCCGCGTGCAGTCTCGGCGTCACCGATCTGACGCGCGTAACGGGAACGGTTACTGATGGCGCGACGGGAATCGAAGGCGTGCGGATTACCTGCGATGCGATCCTTCCGGTTTACACGGATGCGAGCGGCCACTATGCGCTGTGGCTGCCGGACGGCACGCACGTGGTGCATTACAAAAAATATACCTACGCCGATGATTCCCGCGTGATCGAAGCCAGCGGCGGCAGCGTGGTGCAGGATGTGACGCTGGAGGAGGCTACGCCAGTTCTTGTGATAATCTCCGCGACTTACAGGGAAGAACCCCAAGACGTTCCGATCACTTTTCCTGAAATCCCTCTGGAAACCCGAACCGAAGGGGGCTTCGTGGAACTTTCGCTTTACAGCGGAATCTACGAGGTTATTTACGGAGAATTGCCGTGGCGAACGGACACAGTAACCCTCTTCAATAATATTGGCCCGCAGGACGTGGAGCTTCCCTTGCAGCTTTCACCGCGGGCGCTGCCGACCGGCCCGGATCAGTTCGGTCATTTCATCTACGACCAATACGACGCGGACACGGTCGAGTACGATTGGATCGAGATCAATCCCGACGCGGGCGGACTTGCGGGCGAACTGCTGCCGCTGAGCGACAACAGCACGGTGATCCGCAATCTGCCGTTTTCGTTCCGTTTCTACGGACAGGACTACACGACCATCACGATCAGCGCTAACGGCTTCATCGCGCTGGGTTCCACGAGTTCCTCAGTTTGGCACAGCTATTTCATTCCATCCACGCAGCCGCCGAACGGATTGTTCGCGCCGTTTTTCGACGATTGGGAGCCGGTGTCGGGCGGCGGCGACGTCTTTTTCTATTCTGAAGCAGGCGAGCCTTACGTGATCGTGGAGTGGTACGACATGTATCAATATTTCGGCAGCGGCCCGGCGCGCTTTCAAGCGATTCTTTACGATCCCACCGAGGTCTCCGGCAATAACGGGGAAGGCGTGGCGAAATATCAATATCACACGCTGGACGGAATTTTCGAGGGCGCAGTCGGCGTCGAGAATCAGAGCGGCACCGACGGCGTGCAGTATCGCTGGCAGTTCCAGTGCGACGCGCATGCCGCGCCGCTGGAGAGCGGAGTCGCGCTCATGGTGATCGCCGATTCCACGCTCGACGTTGCGCCCGAAACTCCCGTCGCGCTGCCCGAGACCTTCACGCTCTATCCGAACTATCCGAATCCGTTCAATCCGGTGACGACGTTTCGCTGGAGCGCGCCGCGCGCGTCTGAGCTTCGCCTAACGCTCTACGACGTGTTGGGACGGCGGGCGGCGGTGATTTTCGACGGTTTTTGCGAGGCGGGAGTGCACGAGCGGACATTCGACGCGCGCGCGCTGGCCACGGGGATTTATTTCGCGCGGCTGGAGGCGGGCAAGTTCTCGCAGACGAAAAAACTGATGTTGCTGAAGTAAGCGCGACCCGTCCCTACCTTCACCACCATTATAGCGCGATGGACGGAGGGATTTTTTCACCTGGGAATTGGGGGGAGCACAGCAAATGCCTGAAGAACATCACAGATCTGGTGCTCAACAGAAGTCTCATGAAATCCAAGAAGCGATAGGAGACTGACAATGACCAAATCTCTGGTTTTGTATCTCATGGTTGGCTTGTGTACTCTGCAGATGACGGCGCAGGCCCAGATTCCGAATCCCGGCTTCGAGGAATGGACGGACAGTCATAGTCCGGTCGGATGGTATACGAACAATGTCGAGACGGAAAGTTGGATCACCATTTCACAGACCGGCGGTTTCGACAGTCATTCTGGCTTCTATGCCATACGCGGAGATGTCATTTGGGCGGGCGCGGTCCCGTATCCTCCTTCAGTATGGACGGGGAGCTTCCCGTGTTCGCAGCCATATGCGGAACTCACCGGGTGGTACGAATTCTCTTCAGTCAACGGGGACATTCTTTCCGTTTCCATTTTAATCTATGGCCATGATGGTGCACTCGGGAACGCACTGTTCATTGACCACTCGGCTTTAGAATTCCACGAGTTCTCCGTTCCGATCAACTACTCTGAGACCGGCGATCCAGATTCAGCCGCGATTGCGATAGAAATTCTGCGACAAGACGCGGCGGACGTCAATGTGGGTTCTTTCTTTATTGTTGATGATTTGGCTTTTAGGGGCGTGTCATCCGTTCCCGAAGAACTTGCCACTCAGACAGTCCCGACAACTATTTCTTTGCATGAGAACTACCCCAATCCCTTCAATGCCACGACAACTCTTGCGTATGATCTTCCTCGGGCGGGACACATTTCTCTGCGCGTGTTCGATCTTCTCGGTCGCGAAGTTGCCGTGTTGAAGGACGGTGTGGTCGAAGCAGGAACTCATCACGTGATGTTTGACGGCAACAGTCTGGGATCAGGCATCTATTTCGCTCGCCTCGATGTCGGAAGATTCTCGCAGACGCAAAAGCTGATGCTGATCAAATAGGAGATGTTGTCCGGCAGAGCCTGCCGTGTGATCGGGGGAAGCGAAAACTGAACCCGGCGGAGTGTCCTCCGCCGGGCTTCTATCTCATTCGGCGCTCGCCGGCGCCGATTAATGGCGGG
>JAQTRJ010000078.1 GCA_028711875.1 bacterium
CGCACTACCGAACATGCGAGCCGGCCATCCTCGCGGGAATCTCCGTCTTAAACGAAAGCACCACATCGTTCTAAGATACAGCACCGACAACAGAAATTCAAGCGACCCTTTGCAACACTCCCCGCCGTTGTGGGTCTCCTGACCCGCAATGGCCATTCAGATTTCACCGTTTCATCCTGCCCTCTTGCTTTTCCTCGCTTCATGCGGTACATTATAAATATGGGATTAATGCGGGTCAGTACCGCGTTCCGAGGCAGTTGAGAAGGAGTACCATCGTGCATACTGTGATGAAGGTTGTTGTTCTGCTTTCGATTGCGCTCACCCTCGCGCTGGGTGCGCAGGCCGAGGAGTATCGCCACCATAGCCAAGTGAAAGTCAATCTCGGTTCAGAGGCGCGATTGCAAGAGTTTTCGAAAATCGCTTCGCGGCTCGACGTCGTTCCCGGCGAAACCCGTTTGGAACCCCACGTGATCGCCCTGCCCGAAGACCTCGCGCTGCTCGAACGATTCGGCTTCTCTTACACCGTCGTTCACGCGGATATTGAGCAGTTTTACGCGTCGCGACTCGCTCTGCCTTTGGAAACCGACAGTCTCGGCGGGTATCATACCTATCATGACATCATGATGTACATGGACTCGCTGGTGAACGTGGATACGCACGGCATCATCACGCAGCGCTGGAGCATCGGACAGTCACTGCAGGGCCGCGATTTGTGGGTGACGAAAATTTCCGATAATCCCGACGACGACGAGGACGAGCCGGAAGTCTTCTTCAATTCGCTGATTCACTGCCGCGAACCCGCCGCCATGGAAGCCGTGCTCTATATGATGCGCTATCTGGTGGCGAATTACGGCACCAATCCCGACGTCACCAATCTGGTCAACACGCGCGAGATGTATTTTCTGCCGTGCGTGAATCCTGACGGTTACGAATACAACCGGCAGACCAATCCCAGCGGCGGCGGCATGTGGCGCAAGAATCGCCGCGACGGAATCGGAATTGACCTCAACCGCAATTTCGATGCGGCGTGGGGATTGGACAATGACGGATCCACATCCTACCCGAACTCCGGCAACGAGACCTATCGTGGAACGTCTGCCTTCTCCGAACCGGAGACGCAGGTCTATCGCGATTTCGTCAACTCGCGGCAATTCGCCTGCGGAGACGACTACCATACGGTTCAGAACATCATTCTCTATCCATGGGGCACCGACTACTACGACGACGACGGGCTGTGCGCCGACAATGCCGCCTACGAGATGATCGTGGATTCCATGCAATACTATATCCGACAGGTCAACGGCGTTACCTATAACACGGGCACCGCCTGGCAGCTCCTCTACAACGTCAACGGCGGCAGCTTCGACTGGGAATACGGTGAGCAGAACTCTCACTGGAAGATGATGAACGTCACCACGGAAGTCGGCAACTATTACACCGACGGTTTCTGGCCGGCGCAAAGCCGCATCTTCCCGCTGGCCGCCGAAAATCTTCCCGCCAATTTGTTCCTCGCCCGCATCGCCGAGCAGTTTCAGCCGCCCGTCTACTGCGCGTCGCGAATCGCCGAGTGTCAGAGCGAATGGAACGGCGACAACGACGGTGTGACCGAACCCGGCGAAGGCCTCGAACTGCTTGTCACTCTGAAAAACCTCGGCCGCTGGACGCTCTCGTCGCTGCACGGCACGCTCTCCTCCGCCGATCCCTACGTGACCATCACGGACGGCGAAGCCGACTGGGCGACTTTGAATCCCATCGCTTCGGGCGCGAACAGCGGCGCGTTTCAGATTTCCGTTTCCTCGGGCAGCCCCACACCCTATCAGATTCCCGTGTCGCTCCTGCTGACAGCGTCGGGCGGCTGGGACACCACGCTGACCTTCAACGTCACCGTCGGCCTTTCGATGTTCGAGGACAACGTGGAAGGGGGAACGAACGGCTGGACGTCCGGCGGTCTCGGCAATCTCTGGCACATTTCCACCGTGCGGGCCGAATCTCCCACCCATAGTTGGTACTGCGGCAATGACGGCGGCACTTACAACGGCAGCATGGGTTGCTGGCTGATGTCCCCGGTGTTTGTCGTCGGGCCGGGCGACCAACTTGAATACGATCAATGGTACTCTATCGAGAGCGGTTACGACGTCGGGTATCTCGAAGTCAACCGCGGTTTCGGCTGGGTGCAGCTGGGCTCGCCGACGACCGGCGCGTCCAGCGGTTGGGTGCATGCGATCCAGGACCTCGGAGTGACCTGCGCCGGTACCGCCGTGCAGATTCGCTTCCGTTTCGTCAGTGATGGCTCGGATAATCAGGAAGGCTGGTACGTGGACAACATTCAGGTCGGTCCGCAGCCCGAGTTCTCGCTGCAGAGTCCGGCCGTCACTCCCGATCTCGGCGATCCGGCCACCGAATTCACCTACTCGATTCTTTACACCAGCCCGACCAACGTCGCGCCGCAAAGCGCGCAGCTGTTCATAGACGATGCGCCCCACGTCCTCACCACCGCCGATTATACCTACTCCGATGGCTCGCTGTTCGCGCTGAACACGACGCTGCCGGCCGGCACCCACGACTACTATTTCCTGTTCGAAGGCGCGACCATGCAGCTGCGCGTGCCGACCGACGGAGTTCTGACCGGCCCGCTGGTCGGCAACGAAATCGTCTGCTATGATTTCGAAACCGATCAAGCTTGGACGGTGGGAGCCGACGACGACAACGCCGGCAACGGCCTCTGGAACCGTGCCGATCCCGAAGGAACCTCCGAAGGCGGTCTGCCGGTGCAGCCCGAAGACGATCACTCGACTGATCCCGCCGTCGCCTGCTACGTCACGGATTCGCGCGCCGGAACCGCGTCGGGCAGCTACGACGTGGACGGGGGCAGGACCACGCTGCTCTCGCCCGTTTGGGATCTATCCGAGTATCAGAGCGTCGCGCTCCATCTGTGGACGTGGTACACCAACCGCCTCGGCAACAATCCCACTCTCGACACGTTCCGCGTGGCGATCTCGTCCGACGGCGGCACGTCGTGGACGAACCTGATCCAGACTTCGGCCAGTTGGGAATACTGGAAAAACGATCTGTTCTTCCTCGAAAATTTCGTGACGTTCACCGATCAGATGCGGCTCCGCGTGGTGGCCTCGGACTTCGGCAGTGGCTCCCTCGTAGAAGCCGCCGTGGACGATGTCTGTCTGCTCGACGTCGGCGCGTTGTCCATTCCCACCGGATTCACCGTGCTCCGCGTCGCCGACGAAGATTCGCTGACGCTGCGCTGGAGCGATGCGGGCGCGCCGCTCTATCGCGTCTATTCGTCCGAGTCGGCGGACGGCCCGTTCACCACCGAAGTCGGCGCCACGACCGCCACGTCGCTCACAATTCCGCTTCCGGCAAGCGAAATGCTTTTCTATCGCGTGGTCTCCGCCACCGAGTAGGCGGAGCCGCTGAAACAGTCATTCTGGACACCCGCCCGTAACGAAGTACACTCATTGGCCAGTCTTCTTTTCGGGCGGGGCGTCCAGAATCTCAAACGGGGATATTGACATCCCGTTTGCACATTGTCCGCTTTCTGCTTTCTGATTTCTAATTTTACTTCTCGTTTCATGCAGAGAAACTCCCCGCTCGCTTCCGAGTGGGGAGTTTCTTTTCCTCATTCCCCCACTTCGTGGGGGGAATCAAAGGAGGAATTCTTTCGCCGTTGTCGGTCTCCTGACCGGCAATGGCCATTCTTCTGTTCCCGGTGGTGACTCTCCAGAGTCACCCCTTCCCGCGCCAACCCGACCGGAATCTTCCAATAAAAAAAAGGCGCGATCAATCGCGCCCTTAAAAAAGTCCGTCAATCCTTTTTCAGCTTTCCGCTTTCAGTCTTTCAGCTTTTCACTCCGTCGCCGACACCACCCGATAAAAGAACTGCGTTCCGGCCGTGTCCACTCCCGCCACCGTGAGCAGCGTGTCCGCCGTCGCCTGCAGAAAATCATACGGCCCCTCCGGTTCGTCGCTCGCGTACACGCGATAGAGCGGCGCGCCGGTCGGACTCCAGTGCAGCACGATCTCGTCGCCGTCCCGACTCGCCGTCACTTCGGGTGGGCCGACCACGAATCCGCGCACTCGAATCATTCGCTGTCCGCCGTGTGCGTTGCCGGTCGTCAGCGTGTCGTCCTCGCTGAACCACTGCGCGTCGCAGGGATCGTAGAAAAACGAGCGCCCCGCGTCGGGCGTGTCCGCGTCGCGTCCGAACGCCTCATATTTTCCCGAGCCGATGTTCGCGACGGACAGATAGAATTCGGCGGCTTCCAGCAGCAGCGAGGAGGCCGTTTCGCTCGTGAACAACACGTCCGCCCAATGCGCGCCCGGCTGAAGTCCGCCGATCTCGTTCCCGATCGAGCCGCGCGTTCCTTCCCACAGCACAGTTCCCGGCAACCCGCCCGCCCCGCTCGCGTCGTACACGCGCACGATCAGCGGCGCATGCTGCGTGTCGGGCAGCGCGCGCGACACGCACAGGCTCGCCCCGCATAACCGGTACGGCACCGGCACCGGTCCGAATTTCACCGCCCACTCGAAATCGTTGTCGTCGCCGCCATCGCTCCAACTGTAATACTCGGCGCTGCCGTCGTCGTAGGACAGAACCGCTCCGCAGAATTCGCCCACCGCGAACTCAGATATGCTGTCCGGCGCGCCCTCGGGGACCGTGCGCGCGCGACCGGCGTTGTCCTGCGCCCGCATAAAATACTCGTAGTCTCCCGCCGCCAACAACGATAAATCCGCCGCGTACTCAAACGGAGTCTCGGTCGGCAACAGCTCCAGCGAATCGAACTCCCCACCGCCCGCTTCGCGATAGAACATCCGCACGCTCGCGATGGACAGCAGCGGCGACGTGTCCGAGACCCACGCCGTCACCGTCCCGGTTCCGGGCGCAAAATCGCCCAGCGGATCGTGCGCGAGATCGAACACCGGACTGACAATGCGGAAATCCCCGTCCGACGCGTCGGCAAGTTCCGGCGTGAGCAGGCTCGATACGCGCACGCGCACGTGCGTCGTCGTCGCGCCGCTCACCATCCAGGCTTCCTCGCCGTCGTCCGCCGTCTCGCCGAGAATCGTCTCCCACGCGCCGCCGGGATAATCGCGGTTGATCTCGATCGTCACGTTCTCGCTCAGTCCCCACGACGTCCAGTGCAGCTCGGCATAGTCCCCCGCCACCCACTCTTCTCCTCCGTTGGGCGTGGTCACCGCAAGCCCGCGGAACACCGAATCGGGCGGTTCGAAACTCTGGATCGCCAGCACGGCGTTGTACAAATTCAGCCGACCGCCCGAGACCGTCAGCGTGTCGAATCCCGGAAGCACATCCACGCTCTCGAGAATCAACTGCTTCACCGACAGCGCCGCCGCCGCCGGAGCGGCCAGATAATACTGGCAAAACAGCGAATCGGCGGCGGAATAGAGCAGCGCGACCGCCCCGCTGACGTGCGGCGCGGACATCGAGGTTCCCGACAGCGTCCCGCTGCTGTTGTTGGACGTCGTGCTGCGGATGCTCGTGCCGGGCGCGGCGAGGTCAATCGTCGTGTCGCCGTAGGCCGCGTTGGCATACCTGACGTCGCTGTTGGTCGTATTGGTCACGGAAATAATATACGGACTGCTGCAGCCGGTCGGCACGTCGCCGACCGCGTCCACGTCCGCCGCGAAGTTGGCCGTCGCGCAGGCCGAAAGGATGCCGAGTTCCCCCATCTCATTGTAGAGATCGTTCCAAATCGGATAGCTTCCCGTTTCGCAGTCTCCGTAATTGACGCCGAAGCTGCTATTGGTCACGACCACGTTCGCCCCGCGCGCTCCACCGCTCGACCACCACAGCTCCTTCTGGGCGATCACATAGCCGTAGCCGGATGAGATGACCGAGGTCTGCGTGCTCGAAGCGGCCACGAACATGATCTTCGTGTTCCAATTGATCCCGGCCACCAGCACGCCGTTATTGGTGGCGGCGCCGATGATTCCACTGACGTGGGTGCCATGATTGGCCACCGGAATCGTCCCGTCTTCCGAATAGGCGTCCCAGCCGTTGATGTCGTCCACGTAGCCGTTGTCGTCGTCATCAATGCCGTTGTCGGGAATCTCGCTTGCGTTCACCCAGATATTGTCGGTCAGGTCCTGATGGGTCAGCAGACAACCGCCGTCCACCACCGCCACCACGATCGGATGTCCTGCGAAGTCGGTCCCGCCGGTCGTCAGGTCCCAGGCTTCGGGGGCGTCAATGTCGGCGTCGCTCGTCTGATGAAAATTCCATTGGGTCAGAAACAGCGGATCGTCGGGGGTCGCGCGTTCGGCCGCATAGTGATCGGCCTGCGCCCAGCGCACCGAGGGATGCGCCGCCAACAGGACGATCGCATCCGCCACGCCGAGTTTGTCGTCGCGCAGTTTGATCAGAAAAATATTCAGGGAGGGAACGAGAGAACGGGCGGGAGAAAATAGCGCGGGATCCAGCGCGGCGCGGGCGTCAGCCAGTGTCGTCGGCCCGTCGAAGCGCACGATGACTTGTCCGGGAGCGTAAGCGGTAGAAGCCACTTGCGCACCGACGTCCAACGCCGCCATGCCAATCAGTACCGCGATCCACACCATCAGAGAGCTGATTCTCACATCTATCTCCGGTCTACTCAGGACACATCTTACTCGTCATCCGCGCCCAGCATCGCACAGAGATAAAGAGTAACAAAAAAAGGGCGCGTGCGCAAGCGAAAATCTTCGGACTCTGAAATGAGGTTCTTCGTACATATTAAGTAATTTAAACCACTTATCCAGACCTGCGGGTCGGCAATGGTCTTTTTGAGGTACTCGATCCGATTTTTCTGTCAGCAGGGCAAGGATTGTTCCGCTCCCCCGGACGGGGAACGGCCATTGACCTGTCGGTACCTATGGCATCGCGCCCGTTTCACTCGTAGCGCCGCACGGCTGTGCGCTCTTCTCGTAGCGCCGCACTGCTGTGCGCTCTTCCCGTAGCGCCGCACAGATGTGCGCGACTGTCGCGACACAATTCATCGCGCCCTCTTTTCCGCTTTTCAAATTTTCGCTTTTTCGCCCTTTCGCTTTTGCATCTTGGCATCTTCCCGGCAATCCCGGTGGTGACTCTCCAGAGTCACCCCATCCTCCGCCTCTCTTTTTTCTTCCCTCTTCCTTTTCAGTTTGAAATTTCAAGAATTAAGTTTTCTTCCTTCGCTTGACAAACGTTCAAAATGGTATTATATTATGCACAACAAAGAGTTCACGCGAACCCTTTAATAAACATCGCCCGCCCCTTTTCCTCCAACTTCTAGGAGGACAGAGGGGAATCGAAGCAAGCAATAACGAGTAAGCAGAGCCGACTTCATCGCTCATCGCTCATCGTTCATCGCTTCTTCCTCGCGCTGCCGACGCGGCCCCGCCCCACTCCTCTCGCTACGCACCGATATAAAGAGTGTCTCCCCCCCTACCCCCCCAAAACCAGTTTTGGGGGGTAGAGAGTTTTCCCCCCAAATCTTCGATTTGGGGGGAATAAAAGGGGGGTTGGCTATGCTGCCGCCGAGAATCCCGCGCCTTTACAACCCCCTCGCTACGCACCGATATAAAGGTTGTGCGGTCTTTGATATACTTCACGGAAAACCGCGCGGTCAATCCGTGAACCCCGCCGCTTCCCGTAGCGCCGCACAGATGTGCGCGACTGTCGCGACACAATTCATCGCGCCCTCTTTTCCGCTTTTCAAATTTTCGCTTTTTCGCCCTTTCGCTTTTGCATCTTGGCATCTTCCCGGCAATCCCGGTGGTGACTCTCCAGAGTCACCCCATCCTCCGCCTCTCTTTTTTCTTCCCTCTTCCTTTTCAGTTTGAAATTTCAAGAATTAAGTTTTCTTCCTTCGCTTGACAAACGTTCAAAATGGTATTATATTATGCACAACAAAGAGTTCACGCGAACCCTTTAATAAACATCGCCCGCCCCTTCTCCTTCTTTGCAGGAGGACAGAGGGGGATCGAAGCGAACGAAGCCGTCTGGATCAAGGTCTCTT
>JAQTRJ010000079.1 GCA_028711875.1 bacterium
AATACGGCGGTCGGCGGCGGGCAACAGAATCAGGCGACCGGATCCCACTCCACGATCGGCGGCGGAGCTTTAAACGTCGCCAGCGGGGAAGGGGCTTCGATCGGCGGCGGAAACTCGAATGTGTCCGCGGATTATTACGCGCGCGTGGGCGGTGGAGTTTCCAATGCGGCGCTGGGAAGCTACAGCTTCGTGGGCGGCGGTTCTTCCGACACGGCGGCCGCAACCGGCGCAGTGGTGGTCGGCGGCAACTCCAACTACGCCAGCGGCGTCGCGGCGGTGATCGGAGGCGGGGACTTCAACCGGTCATCGGCTCTGCTGTCCTTCATCGGTGGCGGCGGCAGTCAGAGTATCGGTTCCGGCAACAGCATTTCCGCCGCCGGTGATTATGCCGTGATCGTGGGCGGCGAGCAGAATTCCATCAGCGAGGATCATGCGTTCGTCGGCGGCGGCAAGCAGGACACGATTCGCAGCGCCTACGGAGTGATCGGCGGCGGCAGTAATAATCTCGTGACGGGTGAATACGGCGCGATTGTCGGTGGAGTTTCCAATGCGGCGCTGGGAAGCTACAGCTTCGTCGGCGGCGGTTCCGGCAATTCGGCTGGAGGTCAAGACGCGACGGTTGGCGGCGGGTATCAGAACGTCGCCAGCGGCAGTTCAACGACGATTCCCGGCGGCGTGGGCAACGAAGCGAGCGCGCATGCGGCTACGGCCATGGGCTTCCGGGCCAAGGCGCAGCACATCGGCGCGTTCGTGTGGGCCGATCGCACCTATGCGGACTTCGCCTCGACGGCGGACAATCAGTTCAGTCTGCGGGCCTCGGGCGGCGTGCGGATCTTCACCAATGCCGGTGCGACGCTGGGCGCGGAGCTCTTGCCCAACACCACGGGCTGGTCTATTCTCTCGGACAGCACGAAGAAAACGGATATTCGCCCGGTGGATACGAAACGCGTGCTGGAACACGTCGCGCAGCTTCCGATCTCGGAGTGGCGCTACACAGAGCAGCCCGATCCGTCCGTGCGGCATATCGGCCCGATGGCGCAGGATTTCTGGAATGCGTTCCGGCTCGGCGAGGACAGCTTGAGCATCTCCACGATTGATCCCGATGGCGTCGCGCTGGCCGCGATTCAGGAACTGGCGAAGCGGCTGGATGCGGTGGAAGCGGAGAACACGGCATTGCGGGCACGGGTACAGACGCTCGAAGCTGCTCAGCAGAAAGCCATGATTGAGGAGAGATAACATGAGACGCATTTTCGTTTTTGGTCTGCTCTTTTCAGTCTTTCAGCTTTTCAGTTTTTCGATCTTCGTGTTCGCGCAGCCGCCGCAGAGCGAGAACTTTCAGATCACGAAATCGGTGATTGACGCGGGCGGAGCGGCGAGCAGTTCGGAGAATTTCCGGCTCACGAGCGCGTTCGGGCAGCCGTCGCCGCTGGGCGCGCAGACGAGCGAGTCCTTTCAAGCGTGGCCGGGATTTTTGACGCCCTTGATCGAGATCTCTCCGCTCAGTCCGATTCAAGCTCTGGTGATTCAGGCGACGCCGCCGAACGTGACACTGGCTTGGGAGCGGATCACGGGCGCGAATTCCTATAACGTGTATCGCGCGAGTTCGGCCGCGTTCACGCCCGGCCCTTTGAGCTTCGTCGAGGCGGTGGCCGATACGTTCTACGTGACGACTCCGGCGGCGGAGAAGTATTTCTATATCATCACGGCGTCCACGAATGAGCCGCCGGGAGCAAGACACCAAGAGGCCAAGACACCAGGAAGCCAAGAGGCGAAAAACAGATAGAGCACACAGCCGTTTTTCCCCGTGGCGGGCCTCCAAATCCGCCCGGAATACGGAGGGGTGACTCTGGAGAGTCACCACCGGGCGAGAAATGCTGAGGGCGGCCGATGGCCGCCCTCGCTGTTTGATCGCCGCGACCGAGGACACACAGCCGGGCGAAGTTCGCGCCAGTTGACTTTTCCCAAAAGTCTGCTTAATTATCAATGACCATGAATGAAGCGATATTTCACCCCATGCGCGAAGCGAACTCCCCGCGCCGCGGCGAACTGACGCCGACGCGCGAAAACTACCTGCGCGCGCTGTTCCAGTTGTCGCGCTCGGGCGGGGGAGTGCGGCTGACCGATCTGGCCAGCGCGCAGGGTGTGCGTCTGCCCACCGCGCGGCACGCCGTGGATTGCCTGCGCGACGCGGGCTGCGTGCAGCAGGAGAGCTACGGACTCATCACCCTCACGGACGAGGGCCGGACGCGGGGACGGACACTCGCCGATCGCTTCGAACTCACTCGCAAATTTCTTATCGAAGTTCTCGGCGTCGGCGAGGACGCCGCCGAGCGCGAGGCGTGCATGATGGAACATCATCTCGATCAGGATACGCTGGATCGGATCGCCGCCTTCGTGCGACAGGTCACGGGCGGCGGAAGCGAATCGGTCAATTCAGAAGGGAGCGCGACATGCTGAAGGAGTTCAAGGCGTTCGCCATGCGCGGCAACGTGGTGGACATGGCGGTCGGCATCATCATTGGCGCGTCGTTCGGCACCATCGTGAAGTCGCTGGTGGACGACGTGATTATGCCGCCGATCGGACTGCTTCTGGGGCGGGTGGATTTCGCGAATTTGTTTGCGGTGCTGAAGAGCGGAGCCGCCGCGGGACCGTACGCCACGCTGGCCGAAGCGAAAGCGGCGGGCGCGGTGACGATGAACATCGGGCTGTTCATCAACACGATCATCAGCTTTCTGATCGTGGCCTTCGCCGTGTTTCTGCTCATCAAGGGCCTCAATCAGATGAGGAAACGGGAAGAAGCCGCGCCGCCTCCGCCGAGTTCCAAGGAGTGTCCGTTTTGTTACTCGGTGATTCCCGTCAAGGCGACGCGCTGCGCGCATTGCACGTCCGAACTGAAGGCGTGAACTTTGTCAATGTGGAGAGGGTTATGAGATCACAACGATACGCGTGGACGCTTGGGATTCTGGTGGCGGCTTTCGCTGTCGCGGCGACGGCCCAGGAGACGGCGGCGGACAACTGGAAAGTGCAGATCGAAACCGGCCTCGGCGTGACGCAGGCGGCCTATTCCGATAATTGGGCGGGCGGCGAAGCGGGCTCGATCATCTGGGCGTCGGCGTTTCGCGGCAAAGCCGAGAAGCAGATTTCGCCGAGTTGGTACTGGGGCAACGAACTCAAGCTGGCCTTCGGTCAAACGCACAATCAAGTGAAAGCGACCGACGATCAGGGCAACGAAAAGAAACAATGGACGTCTCCCCAAAAATCCACCGATAAAATTCGTTACGACGGCATCGTGCGGCTGACACGCGGCTGGCTGGTGGATCCCTACGCGGCCGGCGTGTTCGAATCGCAATTCCTCGATGCGTCGGGCACGCAGAAGCGCTACGTCAATCCGGTGGACTTGACGGAAACCATGGGCGTCGCGCGCGATCTCATCAACGTTCCCGATCGGCGCGTGCTGACCACGCGCATCGGCGCGGGCTTCCGCCAGCGATTCGCCCGCCTGGATGATCCCGCCGATCTCACGAAGACGATCAGCGAATCGTCGAATGACGGCGGTCTCGAGTGGGTGACGGATTTCGCGCTCGGTTCCGCGAAGAGCAAGTACAATTTTCTGTCCAAACTCACGGTGTTTCAGGCGTTGTTCTATTCGAAGGCCGACGAGTTCACGGGACTGCCGAATGAGGACTACTGGAGAACGACGGATCTGAACTGGGACAACGTGTTCACGGCCGACGTGACGTCGGTTCTGCAGGTGAGTCTCGCCTGGCAGCTTCTCGACGACAAGGAAATTGATCTTGGCGGACGGTTCAAGGAAACTCTCGCACTCGGCCTTGCCTACAAGTTCGCGAACTTCACGGCGGAATAGCGTCGCGTCGTTCCTGCGTAGAATTCCGCGCGTCTTCTGGCTGCTGCTGCTCGCGGGACTCGCGCTGCGCGTGGCGGCGATTCAGCTCCGCCCCGAGGGCGTGCTCGCGCGCGCGCCCGATGAAGACGAGTATCTGCTGATCGCGCAGAGCATCGCGCACGGAGACGGCTTCGCGCTGCGCGGCGTGACGACGGCCTATCGCGATATGCTGATGCCCTCGGTCGCCGGCGCGTTCATGATCGCGTTCGGCCCGAGCGCGCTGCCGATGCTTTTCCTGAACGCGCTTCTCAGCTGTTTTACGGCCCTGCTCCTGTTCGAGCTGGGCCGCTCGCGTTTCGGAGACAAGATCGGAGTGCTGCTCGGCGGCATCTGGCTGTTCTATCCCGGCGCGATACTTCTCTCGGCTCTTTTTTTCACGGAAACGCTGTTCGTGTTTTTGTGGATGCTCGCGCTGGTGATTTATGATCGTATGGAGGCCGCGGATTATCGCTGGACCTTCGCGCTGGCGCTCGGTCTGGTCGCCGGTCTCGCGATGCTCACGCGGGCGACGGGAATCGTGCTGCTGGTGTCGCTCGTGATTTACATCGGCTTGGTGCGCTGGGAAACTCCCAAGCGCGAGCGCTGGACGGCGGTGGCGGTGATGACCGGCGCGTGCCTGCTGATGATTCAGCCGTGGCTGACGCGCAATGCGATTGCGGTGGGGAGTTTTTCGCTGAACACCAACGGCGGAATCAATTTTCTGATCGGCAACAATCCGCGCGCGAGCGGTTCGTACAAATTCGACGAGACTCACGAACGATTGCTCCCGCCCGTTTCCGCGGGGGAAGCGGCGCGCGATCAGGCGGCGGCGCGGATCGCGCGGCACTATCTGACCGAGCGCACGCGCGCTGCCGTCGGATTGTGGGGAAAGAAGTTTGCGTATCTGTGGGCGACGGACGTTTCGCAATGGGCGCATTATTTTGGCGATCGTTTGACCGGATCGCTGGGCGAGAAGCTGCGCGCGCTGCCGCTCTGGCGGTTGCTTTTGCTCGGCGTGCCGTATATGATGTTCGTCGGATGCGGAATCGCGGGCTTCTATCTCGTGCGGAATTTTCCCGACAGGGGACTCTTTCTCCTGCAGATTTTTCTCACCACGATGATGGTGTTCGTGAGTTTCGGCGCGCCGCGTTTTCATTTTCCGCTGATGCCGGCGATGGTGATCGGAATCGGCGCGCTGTTTCGGCCGCGGGTCTGGGTCTCCGCTCCCGCGTGGCGGCGGCTCGCGTTGCTTCTCACGCTGGGAATCTTCGGCGGAATCTGGCTGTTTGAAGCGATGACGATTGCGGGAGTGTGAGGGAAAACGGAAAGCAGAAATCAGAAAGCGGAAACCAGAAAAAAAGACGTCCTGAAATACAGAACGTCTTTTTATTTCCATTATCCCCCCCCCACTTCGTGGGGGGATCAAAAGGCGAAGTTTCTTCGCGTCGTCAGCACTTCTTCAGCGCCTGCTCGAGATCGTGGATAATATCCTCCTCCTCCTCGATACCGATGGAGAGCCGGATGTGACCGTCGCCGATCCCGGCTTTTGCGCGCGCTTCGGGAGCCATCGAAGCGTGCGTCATCGAGGCCGGATGCTGAATCAGCGAGTCCACACAGCCGAGGCTGACCGCCAGCGAGAAGATGTGCACGTTGTTCATGACTTTCTGCGCGCACGCGTAGCCGCCCTTAATGTCGAAGCCGACCATCCCGCCGAACAGACGCATCTGCCGTTTGGCGAGTTCATGCTGCGGATGCGATTCCAGACCGGGATAGTAGACCTTCTCCACCTTCGGATGCTGTTCCAGGAAGCGCGCGATGGTCATGGCATTCTGGCAGCACTTGTCCACGCGGATCGGCAGCGTTTTCATGCCCAGATTTAAGAGCCAGCAGTCGAACGGCGACGGACTCGGGCCGTGATCCTTCATGATCTTGAAGAGCGCGTCCTTGATCCAGTCGTGCCGCGTGACGAGCGCGCCGCCGATGATCGTGCCGTGTCCCGAAAGATATTTCGTCGTGCTGTGCATGACCACGTCCACGCCGTGGTTGAGCGGCTGCTGCAGATAGGGCGTGGCGAACGTGTTGTCCACCGCCACGACGATCTCGGGATTCACCGCCTTCACCGTCTTGACCGCGTCTTCGATGTCGGTGATCTCCAAGAGCGGATTGGTTGGCGTCTCGAAAAAGAGCATCTTCGCCTTCGGATGGGCCTTGATCGCTTTCTTGAGTTCGGCCGGCTTGCAGGTGTTGACGACGACCGGCTTCATGCCGAACTTGGGCGCGACGTCCACGAAAAAGTGATCGCTCGAGCCGTACAGCACTGCGCCGCGCAAAAATTCGTCGCCGGGTTTCAAGAGCGCGTAGGTCAGCGACGAAGTCGCCGCCATCCCCGACGAGAACAGCAGCGACGACACGCGCACGTTCTCGGGATCGGCCAGTTTGATTTCGCGGCCTTCGAGCGCGTTCAGTTTCGCTTCGGCGACCATCACCGTCGGATTGCCCATGCGGGTGTAGACGAAGCCTTCGCGCTTCTGGGCGAAGATGTCGGCGCCTTCCTCGGCGTCGTCGAAGGTGAAGGTCGAGGTTTGAAAAATCGCGTTGGTGTGCGACTTGGATTTCGGCTGTCCGACCTTCTCGCCCGCGTGCAGGCAGCGGGTCGCGAATCCGTACTTGAGGTAGAACAGTTGAATCGCGTCGCGTCGTTTGGAGTCTTCCATGAGGGGTACCTGAAAATGAAAAATGAAAAAGTAGAAATGAGAAATCAGAAAAGAAAAAATCAGAATGGAGTCACGGAAATCGCCGAGCCGGGTTCAGCGCAGTATCCGTTTACGAATACCCGCATCTACCGCGCGTAACCCTCCTCACCCACTGCCGAGCCGGGTTCAGCGCAGAACTATCTCCCGGTGGTGACTCTCCAGAGTCACCCCTTCCGGTGAATAGCGGGCGGGTCTGGAGACCCGCCACGGGGACATTATGGCATGGTGATCCGCACAATGCCATCACCGCGACCAGCATAGAATCCTGCGCTTGACCAGCGGTATTCCGCGGCATCGCCCACCAGCCCTCTTCGCAAGGGATTTTCGTGGATATACCTTAGCTTCACTAACAAAGCATCCCGTCCCGGCACGGCCATATCGTTGTAATGCTCGCGCCAAAGCGTCTCGCCGTTGTAGCTCGGAGGCCGCAATTTGCGCGAGGTGAATTTCTTGAAGCTTTCCATCATCCTTGCCACGCAGAAATCCTCTTCGGGTTGAAACAGCAACGCGTGAATATGATCCGGCATGAGAACGTAACCGTAACATGCTATGTTCCGTTGAGCGCGCGCGAACTCAAACGACTCCAGAATCGCCCGACATACAGACTCATCCACGAACCACAATCCTCGACTCAGCGTGACCGTCGTCACGAAGTGCACGGAACCAGCGCAGTTGAGTTGGGAATGGCGGTTGAGCATCTCGGATCATTCGCCCCCGTGGCGGGTCTCCAGACCCGCCCGGGACTTGCGGTTGAGGGGTGACTCTGGAGAATCACCACCGGGGAAGCCTTCCTCACCCACCGCTAAACCCGGCTCGGCGGCAATGCGGTAGTTGAGTTGGGAATGGCGGTTGAGCATCTCAGATCATTACCCCCCGTGGCGGGTCTCCAGACCCGCCCGGGACTTGCGGCTGAGGGGTGACTCTGGAGAGTCACCACCGGAAAAAATTTTGCGCTGAACCCGGCTCGGCGGTCAATTCAATGAGGGTGACTCTGGAGAGTCACCACCGGGGAAGCCTTCCTCACCCACCGCTAAACCCGGCTCGGCGGGAATCGTTAATCTGTTTTTTTATTCCCCAGCTCATCCAGCACCGCCACCGCCCTTCTCAGATGAGGAATCACAATCGAGCCGCCGACGGTGAGGGCTATGGAGAAAATATCGAAGAATTCTGCGCGGGTCACGCCGAGTTTATGGCACTGCTCGATGTGATAGCGGATGCAGTCGTCGCAGCGCAGCACCATCGAAGAGACGAGGCCGAGCATCTCTTTCGTCTTCGCGTCGAGCGCGCCGTCCCGATAGGTCAGCGTGTCCACACCGAAAAAACGCTTGATGGCCGCGTGATCTTCGGCGAGAATTCGTTCGTTCATT